>NZ_JANJFJ010000348.1:0-4660 GCF_024626565.1 Microbacterium sp. zg.Y909 | reverse complement strand
TTTTGTGGGGCTACCAGGACTTGAACCTGGGACCTCTTCATTATCAGTGAAGCGCTCTAACCGCCTGAGCTATAGCCCCGTCTGCCGTGATTTCTCATCGGCAACCTCCAAGACTTTACCCGACGCGACCCGGTTTCACGAAACCGAGTCGCGTCGGGCGCGTCAGTTGGAGGTGAATCCGACGAGCAGGCCGCCGGTGATCTTGACCATCAGGTTGTAGATGCCCGCCACGACCGCACCCAGCACCGTGAAGACGACGAGGTTGAGGATCGCGATGACGGCGGCGAACGCCATCACCTGCGGGAGTCCGATGAACGTGGTGAGCGAGACGGTGCCGTCGGTGAACGCCATGAACAGCTCATCCAGCTTCGACAGCAGCGTGGTGGCCTCGAGCACCAGGTACACCAGGAAGATCGAGACGACCGTCACGATCGCGAGCGCCACCGAGGCCAGGAACGACAGCTTCACTGCGGACCAGAAGTCCACGTAGACCAGGCGCAGTCGCACCTGCTTGGAACTGGTCTTGCTGGAGGACTTCTTAGCCAGCTTGTCGGCTACCGTGCTCATGCGTCAGTACTCTCTTCCGGGGTCTCGGGGGAGGCGGTCCCGTCTGCGGGCTCGGCGTCCGCCGCATCGGCATCCGCTGCCGCCTCGGCTCGCTGGGCCAGGCCACGCTCGCCGTTGCGGGCGATCGCCAGGATGCGATCGTCGTCGTCCGGTCGTGCGAACACGACACCCATGGTGTCGCGGCCCTTGGCAGGCACCTCGGCCACGGCAGAGCGTACCACCTTGCCGCTGGCAAGAACCACGAGGACCTCGTCCTCCTCACCGACGATGAGGCCGCCGGCCAGGTCTCCCCGATCCTCGTTGAGCTTGGCCACCTTGATGCCCAGGCCACCGCGACCCTGCACCCGATATTCGCCGATGGCGGTGCGCTTGGCATAGCCGCCCTCGGTCACGACGAAGACGTATCCGTCGTCGTGGGCGACCGACGCCGACAGCAGGCTGTCGTCGCCGCGGAAGGACATTCCCTTCACGCCCTCGGTGCTGCGCCCCATCGGACGCAGCGATTCGTCGGTCGCCGTGAAGCGCAGCGACATTCCGTGGCGAGAGATGAGCAGCACGTCATCGGTCTCGTCCACGAGCAGCGCGCTGACGACCTCGTCGTCCTCGCGCAGGCGGATCGCGATGATGCCGCCCTGGCGGTTGGTGTCGTACTCGGTCAGGCGCGTCTTCTTCACCAGGCCCCCGCGGGTGGCCAGCACCAGGTACGTCGCGGCGGAGTAGTCGCGGATGTCGAGGATCTGGGCGATCTCCTCGTCGGGCTGCAGCGCCAGCAGGTTGGCCACGTGCTGACCCTTGGCATCGCGCCCGGCCTCGGGCACCTCATAGCCCTTGGACCGATAGACCCGGCCCTTGTTGGTGAAGAACAGCAGCCAGTGGTGCGTGGTGGTGACGAAGAAGTGCTCCACGACGTCGTCAGCCCGCAGCTGCGCGCCCTTGACTCCCTTGCCGCCCCGGTGCTGCGAGCGGTAGTTGTCGCTGCGGGTGCGCTTGATGTAGCCGTCGCGGGTGACGGTGACGACCATCTCCTCTTCGGGGATGAGGTCCTCGACCGACATGTCGCCGTCGAACCCGTGCAGGATGTGCGTGCGACGCTCATCGCCGAAGCGGTCCACGATGCCGGTGAGCTCGTCGCGGATGATCTCGCGCTGACGCAGCGGGCTCGCGAGGATGCTGTTGTAGTCGGCGATCTTCAGTTCGAGCTCAGTGGCCTCGTCGACGATCTTCTGCCGCTCCAGGGCCGCCAGGCGACGCAGCTGCATCGACAGGATGGCATCGGCCTGCTGGTCGTCGATCTCCAGCAGCACCTTCAGACCCTCACGGGCCTCGTCGACCGTGGGCGAGCGGCGGATGAGCGCGATCACGTCGTCGAGGGCGTCGAGCGCCTTCAGATAGCCGCGCAGGATGTGCATGCGGTCTTCGGCCTCGCGCAGGCGATACCGCGTGCGGCGGACGATGACCTCGACCTGGTGCTCGATCCAGTACGACACGAAGCCGTCCAGCGGCAGCGTGCGCGGCACCCCATCGACGATGGCGAGCATGTTGGCGCCGAAGTTCTCCTGCAGCTGGGTGTGCTTGTAGAGGTTGTTGAGCACCACCTTCGCCACGGCGTCGCGCTTGAGCACGATCACCAGGCGCTGTCCCGTGCGGTCGGAGGTCTCGTCGCGGATGTCGGCGATGCCGCTCAGCTTGCCGTCACGGGCGAGGTCGCGGATCTTCGCGGCGACGTTGTCGGGGTTGACCTGATAGGGCAGCTCGGTGACGACCAGGCAGGTGCGTCCCTGCAGTTCCTCGACGCTGACGACGGCCCGCATCGTGATCGAGCCGCGTCCGGTGCGCTGGGCTTCGCGGATGCCGCGGGTGCCGAGGATCTGCGCGCCGGTGGGGAAATCGGGGCCGGGAATGCGCTGCATGAGCGCCTCGAGCAGCTCCTCGCGGGTGGCTTCCGGGTTCTCCAGCGCCCACAGCGCACCGGCGGCGACCTCGCGCAGGTTGTGCGGCGGGATGTTCGTCGCCATGCCGACCGCGATGCCGACGGAGCCGTTGACGAGCAGGTTCGGGAACCGCGCGGGGAGCACCGACGGCTCCTGCGTGCGGCCGTCGTAGTTGTCCTCGAAGTCGACGGTCTCTTCGTTGATGTCGCGGACCATCTCCAGCGCGAGCTGGGCCATCTTGGTCTCGGTGTATCGCGGAGCGGCGGCGCCCATGTTTCCGGGGGATCCGAAGTTGCCCTGGCCGTCGGCGAGCGGGTACCGCAGCGACCACGGCTGCACGAGGCGCACGAGGGCGTCGTAGATCGCGCTGTCACCGTGAGGGTGATACTGACCCATCACCTCGCCCACGACGCGGGCGCACTTGGAGAACGCCTTGTCGGGGCGGTAGCCGCCGTCGTACATGCCGTAGATCACGCGGCGGTGCACCGGCTTCAGCCCATCGCGCACGTCGGGCAGCGCGCGGCCGACGATGACGCTCATGGCGTAGTCGAGATAGCTGCGTTGCATCTCGACCTGCAGGTCGACCTGGTCGATGTTGCCGTGCTCGTACCCGTCGATCGGGGCGGGGCGCTTGTCGTCAGTCATGTCTTCTCAGTTTCGATTCGCTCGTGCCGCGCTCAGATGTCCAGGAAGCGCACGTCCTTGGCGTTGCGCTGGATGAATCCGCGCCTCGCCTCGACGTCCTCGCCCATGAGCACCGAGAAGATCTCATCCGCCGCGGCGGCATCGTCAATGGTCACCTGCCGCAGGGTGCGGGTCTCGGGGTCCATCGTGGTCTCCCACAGCTCCTTGGCATTCATCTCGCCCAGACCCTTGTAGCGCTGCACGCCGTTGTCCTTGGGGATGCGCTTGCCGGCGGCGATGCCCTCGGTCATCAGCGCGTCGCGCTCGCGGTCGCTGTAGACGTACTCGTGGTCGGCGTTCGTCCACTTCAGGCGGTACAGCGGCGGCTGGGCCAGATATACGAAGCCGGCTTCGATGAGCCCGCGCATGTAGCGGAACAGCATCGTCAGCAGCAGCGTCGTGATGTGCTGACCGTCGACATCGGCATCGGCCATCAGCACGATCTTGTGATAGCGGGCCTTGTCGACGGAGAAGTCCTCGCCGATGCCGGTGCCGAAGGCCGAGATCATCGCCTGGATCTCGGCGTTGCCGAGAGCGCGGTCCAGCCGCGCCTTCTCGACGTTGAGGATCTTGCCGCGCAGCGACAGGATCGCCTGGCGCTCGGGGTCGCGACCGCTGACCGCGGAGCCACCGGCGGAGTCACCCTCGACGAGGAAGATCTCACTGATCGACGGGTCCTTGCTGGTGCAGTCCTTCAGCTTGTCGGGCATGGATGCCGACTCGAAGACGCTCTTGCGGCGTGCGGTCTCGCGCGCCTTGCGGGCGGCGAGGCGTGCGGTGGCGGCGTCGATGGCCTTGCCGATGACACGCTTGGCCTGAGCGGGGTTGCGATCGAGCCAGTCGGTGAGCTTGTCGCCCACGACCTTCTGCACGAACGCCTTCGCTTCGGTGTTGCCCAGCTTCGTCTTGGTCTGGCCTTCGAACTGCGGTTCGGAGAGCTTCACCGAGATGACTGCCGTGAGTCCCTCGCGGATGTCCTCACCGGTGAGGTTCTCGTCCTTCTCCTTGAGCATGTTGTTCGCCCGCGCGTAGCGGTTGACCAGCGTGGTCAGCGCGGCGCGGAAGCCCTCTTCGTGGGTGCCGCCCTCGTGCGTGTTGATCGTGTTGGCGAACGTGTAGACGTTCTCGGTGTAGCTCGTGGTCCACTGCATCGCCAGCTCGAGGGCGATGTGGCGCACCCGGTCCTCGGACTCGATCTCGATGATCTCGTCGTTGACGACCTCTGCCTTGCGCACCTTGTTGAGGTACTCGACGTAGTCGACCAGGCCCCGCTCGTAGTGGAAGTCGTCATTCGGCTGGTGCTCCTCCGACGTGCCGTCAGGCAGATCGACGGTGTATACCGAGTCGGGGCGCTCGTCGCGGAGCGTGATGCGCAGTCCTTTGTTGAGGAACGCGGTCTGCTGGAAGCGGGTGCGCAGCGTGTCGTAGTCGAAGTGCACCGTCTCGAAGATGGTGTCATCCGGCCAGAACTCGATCGT
>NZ_JANJFJ010000347.1:0-4703 GCF_024626565.1 Microbacterium sp. zg.Y909 | reverse complement strand
TTGATCGGTGACAGGGGTCACGTCGCGGTGAGTACGGGTTTCCGCGGCGTGCACGCCCAGTCTCGCGAGGCGCCGTTTCTGCCAGCGTGCAGGTCGTGTTTCGCGTTGGTTACGCGGTGACGCGCACGGTAAACATCACGTTTCGCGCCGCCGTGAGGGCCCTCCCGAATCGCTCAGGAGTGGGTGAGTGCCACGAGGCGCGAGATCGCCCGGAGGTATTTCTTGCGGTAGCCGCCGGCGAGCATCTCGTCGCCGAAGACCTGGTCCAGCGCCACGCCGGTCGCCCGGATCGGCAGTTCGGCGTCGTACGCCCTGTCGACGAAGGCCACGAACCGCAGGGCGGCGGACTGGTCCTCGAGACGGGTGACGTCGCGAAGCCCCACCGCATGCAGTCCCTCGATGAGACGGATGTAGCGCGATGGGTGAACGGTGGCCAGATGTGCGATGACGGCGGAGAACTCGTCGTCCGACACGGTTCCGGAAGCGGCGGCATCCTCCAGCGCACGCTGGTACTCCGCCTCATCGAGCACCACGGCGTGGCCGTCTACAGAGCGCTGACGGTAGTCGGTGCCGTCGATGCGCAGTGTCTGGAAGCTCTCGGACATGGCGTGGATCTCGCGCAGGAAGTCCTGGGCGGCGAAGCGGCCCTCGCCCAGGGCGTTGGGCGGAGTGTTCGACGTGGCCGCCAGACGGGTGCCCGAGGACACGAGCTCACCCAGCAGGCGCGTCATCACCATCGTGTCGCCCGGGTCGTCCAGCTCGAACTCGTCGATGCACAGCAGGTCCGCACCGCGGAACAGCTCGACGGTCTTCTGGTAGCCGAGCGCCCCGACCAGCGCCGTGTATTCGATGAACGAGCCGAAGTACTTCCGCCGCGCGGGCAACGCGTGGTAGATCGCGGCCAGCAGGTGGGTCTTGCCGACGCCGAATCCGCCGTCGAGGTACATGCCCGGTTTGAGCTCGGGCGCCTTCTTGGCGCGGCGGAAGAAGCCGCCGCGCGCCGCCGGGGCTCCACCGTTCGCGAACGCGGAGAGGAGCTCCTTTGCCTGCTGCTGGGACGGATAGGTGTCATCCGCACGGTATGTGTCGAACGTCGCGTCGTCGAACTGCGGCGGGGGTACCAGGGATGCGACCATCTCGTCACCGGTGACCCGGGGCTGGCGCTCGCTCAGATGCACGATGCCCGTGCCGGTGGTCGTCATGTGAGTCGATCCTAGTCGTGGCGCGACGGCCCGGGCCCGCTCACGCCTCGGAGGCGGAGTCCGCGAAGGCGAGCTGGTGTGCACGCAGCCAGCTGGTGATGCGGCTGCTCCACCTCTGCTCGTCGTAGTTCCACAGCTTGGTGTGGCGGGCGACGTCGAAGACTTCGAGCTCGACGAGGTCGGGCCGCGCGACGACCAGGTCGTGGGAGGCGTCGGAGGGCACGAACCCGTCGTCGTCGCTGTGGAGGATGAGGATCGGATGCCGCAGTTCCCCCGCACGCGCGACGACGTCCAATCGGTCGAACGGGATCGGCGCCCCGGCACCGGTGACGGGCGTAGCCCATCCGGCGCCCAGCGCGGCGATCGCCAGCTTCGTGACGACTCTGGGGAGCCTCAGCAGATCGGCCTGGTAGGCGAGCACGACGCGCCAGTCGATCACCGGCGAGTCCAGCACGATGCCGGCGATGAGATCGCGGTGCGGCGAGTTCAGCTCGACCTGCAGCGCGATCGCGCCCCCCATCGACCACCCCATGAGCACGATGCGCTTCGCCCCGTGGCGCCGCGCGAACTCGAGGGCGGCTTCGATGTCGCGCCACTCCGTCGCGCCGAGGGCGTAGGTGCCCGACCTGCTGCGGGGGCCTTCGCCGTCGTTGCGGTACGACACCAGCAGGGAGGTGATGCCGGCGGCATGGAACACCGGGACCGCGCGCAGGCACTCGGCGCGTGTCGTGCCGCGCCCGTGCACCTGGATCACCCAGGTGTCGGTGGCCGCTTCAGCCGGAAAGAGCCACGCCGGGCACGGGCCGACCGGTCCGCCGATCAGCTCCGTCGTGTAGGGCAGGTGCAGCTGACCGGGGTCGCTGTAGTACCAGCCGCTGAAGGCGGCGTCGGGTGCGAGTGTCGCGTCGGCGGGAACATGGGTGAGGAGCTTGCGGGTGACGGTGGCCCGGTCCTCCGAGAGCACCGAGCCCAGCTTGACGTACGAGGCCGTTCCGGTGGTGAAGAGGCCATATCGCCCGGGAAGCTCGGTGTCGGGCGTGCGCGAGAGGGTGATGGTCTGCGCGGCGGGGTCGACCTGCACGATGGTCGTGTCTGGGGTGCGCCCGGCCGGCGTGACCACGCGACGTGCCATGCTCACGGACAGAAGCCCCATCCACCCGAGCACGCCGCCAAGCGCGGTGCCGAGGGTGACGAGGACGGCGCCGACGAGGGTTCGCGACGAGAGCGAGGCGCCGGGCGTGACGGCGCGCCTGGAAGCCATCATTGTGCGCTCACTCTAGTCTGTCGACGTGGATGATCCGCGCCCTCCTGCGGAGCCCCAGACGTTCGCCGAAGCGGCGGACCGAATGCGCTCCCTCGCCTTCCGCTCCGACTACGTCGTGCGTGAGATCCCCGCGCCCAGCGGGCTCGCCCCCGACGCCCTTGCGCTCGCCGGCGATGTGCGGCCCGAGGAGCACGGCGTGGACTCGCCGTACGGCACGGGACGGTTCGTCCTGCTGCACGATCCGACCGGTGACGACGCCTGGGGTGGATCGTGGCGCATCGTCTGCTTCGCGCAGGCGCCGCTCGAGACCGAGATCGGCACCGATCCCCTGCTCGCCGACGTCGCCTGGTCATGGCTGGTCGACGCACTGGATTCCCGCGGAGCCCGATATCACTCCGAATCCGGCACGGCGACGAAGACGTTGTCGAAGGGGTTCGGCTCGCTCGCCGACGAGGGCGACGGCGCGCAGATCGAGCTGCGCGCGTCGTGGTCCCCGACCAGCGACATCGCGCACCACGTGCGGGCGTGGGCAGAATTGGTATGCATGTTGGCGGGTCTGCCGCCAGGGTCGGAGGAGATAGCTGTGTTCGGACCGCGTCGGAGCGCCCGTGGTTGAGTACCGCGTGATCGAGGATGCCGAGGGGCTCGAGGCGGCCTGTCAGGCTCTGGCCGCCGGGCACGGCCCCGTCGCCGTCGACGTGGAGCGGGCCAGCGGCTTCCGCTACTCGCAGCGCGCCTACCTCGTGCAGGTCTTCCGGCGCGACGCCGGCGTCTACCTGTTCGACCCGCCCGCCATCGGCGACATGACCCCGTTGCAAGCGGCCATCGGCGGCGAGGAGTGGGTGCTGCACGCGGCGAGCCAAGACCTCCCGTCGCTGCGCGAGATCGGCCTCGAGCCGCCCTCGATCTTCGACACCGAGCTGGCGGCCCGGCTGCTCGGGCATGATCGCGTGGGCCTCGGAGCCGTCGTCGAAGACACCCTCGGCATCACGCTCGACAAGGCCCACTCGGCCGCGGACTGGTCCACTCGCCCGCTGCCGCAGGCGTGGCTGGAGTATGCCGCCCTCGACGTGCTGCTGCTGGTCGACGTGCGCGATGTGCTCACAGAAGAGCTGGCCGAGCAGGGCAAGACGGAGCTGGCCGCCGAGGAGTTCCAGGCGGTGCTCGAGCGCGCTCCCAAGCCACCCCGTGAGGAGCCTTGGCGCCGTCTGAGCGGACTGCACACGGTGCGCGGCCGCCGAGGCCTCGCCGTGGCGCGGGCGCTGTGGACGGCGCGCGAGGAGTACGCGCGTGAACAGGACGTCTCACCGGGCAGGCTGGTGCCCGATCGGGCGCTGGTCGCCGCGGTGCGGGCGGACCCTGCGAGCAAGCAGGAGCTGTCGAAGGTCAAGGAGTTCACCGGGCGCGCGAGCCGCTCGCAGCTGGACCGCTGGTGGGCGGCGATCGAAGCCGGTCGCGCCGACGAGTCCCTGCCGCCCGAGCGCGGGTCGGGCGACAGCCTGCCGCCGCCGCGCGCGTGGGCGGACCGCAACCCTGCGGCCGACGCCCGGCTCAAGGCCGCGCGGCCGGACGTCGAGAAGATCGCCGAGGAACTCGGGATGCCGACGGAGAACCTCCTCACCCCCGACACCCTGCGCCGTCTCGCCTGGACGCCGCCGGAGCCGATCGACGTGGCATCCGTCTCTGCCGCACTCGCGGCGCAGGGAGCGCGGCCCTGGCAGATTGAACGAACTGCACAGGCGATCACCGACGCGTTTGTGCGTTCCGTGCAAACGGTGTCGGACGCGCCGGAAACCGCTTCGTAGGTTCAGCCCAACCGATTCTCGCCGCCTCATAGGGATTCCTAGGCTGGTGGAAATCCCTATTTTTGGAGGCAGAGTGGCCGAGATTTCGGACGTCTTCTTCGTCGACGGTATGCGCACCCCTTTCGGGCGCGCCGGCGAAAAAGGCATGTACTGGAACACCCGATCCGATGACCTCGCCGTCAAGGCGACCATCGGACTCATGCAGCGCAACCCGAAAGTGCCCGCCGACCGCATCGACGACGTCGCGATCGCTGCTACCAGCCAGACCGGCGACCAGGGGCTGACCCTGGGCAGGTCGGTGGCGATCCTTGCAGGACTCCCTCAGACGGTTCCCGGTTTCGCCATCGACCGCATGTGCGCCGGCGCGATGACGAGCGTCACCACGATGGCAGGCTCCATCGGCGTCGGCATGTACGACATCGCCCTCGCCGG
>NZ_JANJFJ010000346.1:0-4706 GCF_024626565.1 Microbacterium sp. zg.Y909 | reverse complement strand
GCCGACCACGCCGCTGCTGCCGTCGGAACACACCCTCGTCTACGGCACGCTTCCGCTCTCGCTGGCCACCCTGGCCGGTATACTGGTTGCGCTCGGTGTCACTGCTGCTACCCGGCGCATCAGATCGGCTCGCGCGCAACGTGTGCCGAGCAGCCAAATCTAGGAGTTGTCTTCCCGTGACCAGCACCGTGCCCAGAATCCTCATCGTCGGCGGCGGCTATGCGGGGTTCTACACCGCATGGAAGCTCGAAAAGCACCTTCGCAAGGGCGAGGCCGACGTGACCATCGTCGACCCCCTGCCCTACATGACGTACCAGCCCTTCCTCCCCGAGGTCGCCGCGGGTGAGATCGAGGCGCGTCACGTCGTGGTGGGGCTGCGTCGTCACCTCAAGCGCACGCGAGTGGTGGCCGCCAAGGTCACCGGCATCGACCATGCGCACAAGGTCGCGACCATCACGCCCGCCGAGGGCGAGCCCTGGCAGCACGAGTACGACCAGATCGTCGTGACCGCCGGCGCCGTCTCGCGCACCTTCCCGATCCCGGGCATCGCCGAGAACGCGATCGGCCTCAAGTCGATCGAAGAAGCCGTCGCGATCCGTGACCGCATCCTCACCAACTTCGACCGTGCGGCGAACCTGCCTGCCGGTCCCGAGCGCGATCGCCTGCTCACCGTCGTTGTGGTCGGCGGCGGCTTCGCCGGCATCGAGGTCTTCGCCGAGATGCGCGCGCTCGCCTCGTCACTGCTCAAGGACTACCCGACGCTGACGTTCGAGGACACGCACTTCCACCTCATCGAGGCGATGGGTCGCATCATGCCCGAGGTGTCGCTGAAGACGAGCGAGTGGGTGCTGAAGGACCTCGCCAAGCGCGGCGCCAACGTGCACCTCGACACGCAGGTCAAGGGCGCAATCGACGGTAATGTCGAACTTTCCACCGGTGAAGTGATCCCGACCGACCTCATCGTCTGGACCGCCGGCGTCATGGCCAACCCCACCGTCGTCCGCGGCAGCGACCTGCCCGTCGAGGAGCGGGGCCGCATCCGCACCCGCCCCGACCTGCGCGTCGGCACCGCCGAGGAGATCGTCGAGGGCGCCTGGGCCGCCGGTGACATCTCCGCGGTCCCCGACCTCACCGGCAAGGGCGTCGGCGGCTACTGCGTTCCGAACGCGCAGCACGCCGTCCGTCAGGCGAAGCTTCTGGCCAAGAACCTCACGGCGGTCCTCCGCGGCGAGCTGCCCAGCGAGTACATCCACCACAACCTCGGCGCCGTCGCGGGTCTCGGCCTCTACAACGGTGTCTTCCAGTCGGGGAACATCGCGCTGAAGGGCTTCATCGCCTGGGTCGCGCACCGCGGCTACCACGGTCTGGCCATGCCGTCGTGGGAGCGCAAGTGGCGCGTCATCGGCGACTGGTGGCACAACCTGTGGCTCGGCCGCGACAACGTGTCGCTGCAGGCCGTGCAGAACCCCCGGTACGTCTTCGAGGAGTTCGCCGCCCGCCCGCGTCCGGCCGCGTCCGACGCTCCGGCTCCGGCACCCGCCATCGACCCCAAGACGGTCGTGGCGGAGAAGGCCGGCAAGGCACCCGAGCAGACGACGGCATCCCGCTGAATCTCGCGCCCCGCGTCGGGGCGATAGGGTGGGCGCGGCGTGCCGAGCGTCGCGCCCCCGTAGCCCAATGGCAGAGGCAGGCGACTTAAAATCGCTTCAGTGTGGGTTCGAGTCCCACCGGGGGTACGAGAGCATCTTCAGGGGCCCGGCGATCGGGGCCTCTAGTGCCTCCCTCGCCTGCGCCCTACTGTCGGGGGATGAACGCGCCAGCCGACCCTCAGGGCGTCCCTGCCCGAGGCTCCGGTGACGCCCAGGTGCGCGAGCGCCGCAAGCGCCCCCCGCGCACCCAGCGCCCCAAAGGCACCCCGATGCTCCTGATGCTGATGATCATCGTGGTGCTGCCCTCCGCTCTGCTCGCCGACGCCTGGGGGGCGGGCGCTGCGGGGATCATCGGAGGCCTCACCGGAATGTTCTCGCTCGTGGCGTTCATGGGCGGCCCGCTGCGAGCCGACCTGCGCATCGCTGTGGTGATGGGGCCGCTGCTGATCATCGCCGCGGCCGTTCCGCGCCTCGTGGCCGAGACCTCGCGCCCCGCGGCGATGGCGCTCGTGGTGCTGCTGACCGTCGTCGCAGCGCTCCTGCCGCTGATCGGTCCGCGTTTCGGCACCGCCGGAATGGGGCTGGGGATGACCACGATGTTCGGCTACGGCTACGCCCCGCAGGGCGGGGCCGACCATCAGCAGGTGATTGCCGCAGCCGTCGCCGGCGTCGTGGTGGCGCTGCTGCTGCGCATCGTGATGGGGATCTCCGACCCGTCCAAGCCGACGCGCGAGCAGGTCGCCGCCGTGCTCACGGCCGACGATCCCAGTGCGGCAACCGCCACCGCGTTCGGCACCTGGCTCAGCGACGGCAGGCAGCGCTGGCTCGCCGACGCGCTCGAGGGTGCCTCGCGGTACCGGCTGGCCCTGCGCACCGCAAGGGTCGGGCGGGCCGGCGGCTCCGCCGACGCCATCGCGCTCCAGGAGCGCGCCCGCGAGCTGGCCGAGAAGCTGAAGGCCAAGCCGCCACGGGACAAGGGAGGACGATCAGAGCCTGCCACAGCGACGGCGACGGCCTCGCCGGCATCCGCAGTCAGCGACGTGCCGCTCACAGAGGCCGCCCGCGCCCTCGACACCGTCGAACAGGCGATCCGCGAGCACGACACCTCTGCGGTACAGCTCGAGCGCGACCGGCGCCACCAGCTGAAGGACGCGGTGCTGCACCCGTCTGCGCGGCTGCAGTCCATCCAGCTCCGCCACGCGCTGCGCGCAGGGCTCGCCGTGCTGCTGATGCTGCTGATCACGTCCGGGCTGGAGCCGGGCGATCCGCTGGTCTCCACGGCGCTGCTGACCACCTTCAGCATCCTCCAGGCCAGCTGGGGTGACACCGCGACCAAGACGAGGAACAAGATCATCGGCGTGGTCGCCGGCTCGCTCACCGTCGCGGTGATCCTGCTGCTCGTGCCGCACACCTACCTCGTCGCGGTCGCCGCCGTCTCCCTGTGCCTGGGGCTGTGGTACATCGTCACGCGTCCGGCGCTGGGCGGGGCATTCATGGTCGTCGTCAGCGTCGGCTTCAACGCCGTCACCCGGGATCTCGACCCCGTCACCCTCTTGCTGCAGTACGTCGGGCTCACCGCGAGTGCCGTGCTGGTCGGAGTCATCCTCGGGTTCGTCGTGATCCCGGGCCTGCGACCCGCCCCCCTGCGGCGACGTATCGAGAACGCGACCGCGGCCACCGCGAACGCCCTGCGGGCCTCGTCGAACGGCGGGGGTGCGTCGGAACCCGACGAGATCGCCCTGTTCCGCGATGCCGCACGCGCGCAGGACGAGCTCGTGCCCGACCGTGACCGGCTCGACGACCGGCAGCTCGCCGAGCTCGACGATCTGCAGAGGGGGCTGCGCGACCTGACCACGCTGGCCGCCGCCACGACGCTCACCCGCGAAGAGCTGGAGCAGGTCCTCGGGATACTGAGCCGCGCGGACGCCGGCGAGCCGGACGAGCAGGACGGGACCGCCGCCGAGGACGCAGGCACGGCATCGTCGACACTGTGGGACCTGGCCCAGCAGGCCGGTTCTGCCGAGCGATACCTGCTGCGGACGCTGCCGGTCACCCGCTGACCCGGCGCCTCTGCGCCCGTTACGCACCGGTTCGCCGTCGGCCCTAGGCTGGCGTCGTGCTCGACCTGCTCGGCGCCACCGCCGCTTCGCCCGCTGCCCCCACCGGCCACTGGGAGGCGATGACGGCCGCGGTGGCCGATCTGTCGGGTCCCATCGCTGCGATCAGCCTGAGCGCGCTGAGATTCAATGCGCTCGACCTCGTGGTGCGTGCCGGCGGTGTGCCGATCCGCCTGGCCAGCAAGTCGGTGCGCGTGCGCGAGGTGCAGGATGCCGCGCTGGCACTGCCCGGCTACCACGGCATCCTCGCCTTCACCCTTTCCGAGGCCCTGTGGCTGGCCGAGCGGCACGACGACATCGTTCTCGGGTACCCCAGCGTCGATCGCGCCGCCATCTCCCGCCTCGCCGCGGACGAGAGGGCGGCCGCGCGCATCACCCTCATGGTCGACGACCTTGCGCAGCTCGACGTCGTCGACGCAGTGGCGCCGCCGCGTTCGCGCCCGCGCCTGCGGGTGGCGCTCGACGTGGATGCCTCGTGGCAGGCACCGGGCCTCGGGCACATCGGCGTGCGCCGTTCGCCGGTGCACGACCCGGCCGAAGTGGCACGCCTCGCACGGGCGGTCGCCGATCGTGACGGCTTTCGCCTCGTCGGTCTGATGATGTACGAGGCGCAGATCGCCGGGCAACCCGACGCCACCGGCGCGGGCGACGGCGTCGTGCGGTGGATGCAGCGCCGCTCCGGCCACGAATTGCGAGAGCGTCGCGCGGCGGTCGTCGCAGCGGTGCGCGAGATCGCTCCGCTCGAGTTCGTCAACGGCGGGGGCACCGGATCGCTGGAGTACACCGCCGCCGACGAGTCCGTCACCGAGGTCACGGCCGGCAGCGGCCTGCTCGCCGGGCACCTGTTCGACGGGTACCGCGCCTTCGAGCCGGCGCCCGCAGCGGCGTTCGCCCTCGAAGTGGTCCGCAAGCCGGCGCCCGACATCGTCACGGTGCTCGG
>NZ_JANJFJ010000345.1:0-4742 GCF_024626565.1 Microbacterium sp. zg.Y909 | reverse complement strand
GCACGAGCAGCAGCCCCGCCGGCAGCAGCGCCCACCCGTACGCCCGCGCCCTCAGCGCGGCGGAGCCGGCCAGCACCGACGTCAGCAGCACCGAGAGGAACGGCACGACGAGGAACGCGTCGGATGCTTCGAACGGCGCGACCGCCGTGACGAACTGCTTCCACGAGAACACGACGCCGCCGGCGAGGGCGATGATGCTCTCGAGCGACGGGATGACCCCGCCGATCGTGGTCGTCGGCACCGCGAGGGGCGCGCCGAGGACGAAGTATGCGGCGACCGTCACGGCCGCGACCGTCAGCGCGCCCCAGCGCAGCCACGCCGCGACGGCGGCGATTCCCAGCCCGATCGCGAGGGCGGCGAACCCGGTGAGCAGGAAGAACGAGCCCTCGAAGGTGGGCCGGAAGCCGATGATCGACACCGAGATCAGGGCGGCGACAGCAGCGAGGTCGACCGCCGTGCGGCGGGTGAACGGCCGCCGGGCCGCGGCGGACGCGCTCACGCGAGCACCCGCCGCAGGCCGACCGGCAGGTCCGACAGCGCGCCGAGCGTGAGGATGGTGGCATCCCCCAGCCGTCGCAGCTCGGGGGTGGCACCGACGCGGCACGACACTCCCAGCACGCGCGCGCCCCCGGGGAGCGTGCGGGCCGCGGTGCGCAGCGTCTGCGGCGAGACGCGGGACCCGGTGAGCATGACCACGATGCTCGCCTGCAGCGCCTCGGTCTTCACGCGGGCAGCGAGCTCGGGCGTCGATGCCACGGCGTGCGCGGTCTCGATGCGCGAGAGGGCATCGAGCAGCGGCCGGCCGGCGGTCGCGGGGATGGACTCGTCCTGGCTGAGCACCGACACGTCGCGCTCGTCGCGCAGCGCCTGCACGCCGACGGAGCCGGCGGCCGACACGGCCAGCTCGAACTCGTCGGGGTCGGCGTACTCCCCCGCGTTGCGCGAGAGCGTGACGACGATGTGCGAGCGACGGGTGTCTTCGAACTGTCGCACCATGAGCGTGCCGGTGCGGGCGGTGGACCGCCAGTGCACATGCCGGCGGTCGTCGCCCGGGGCGTATTCGCGCAGCGCATGGAACGAGACGTCGTCGCGCGAGAGATCGCGGGTGGGAAGCCCCTCGAGGTCGCGCAGAAACCCGGCGGACATGCTGCCCAGGCCCACGGTGTGCGGGTGCACGAAGAGCTCGAGCGGATCGCTCCAGGCCTGCACGCGCTGGAAGACGCCGAGCGGATCGCCGCGGACGGCGCTGACCGGGCCGACGGTGAGCACCCCGCGACGCGTGGTGGGGATGGCGAACAGATCGTCATGGGTCGCTCCCGGCCGCAGCCGCGGCACCTCGAACACCGGCCGCGCCTGGCCGACGGGGAGGATGACGCGGGCGGGGAGGATCGCGCGGGTGCCGGGGTTGCGCAGCTCGAGGCTCCCCACCGCCCGTTCGCCGACGACCACCCGCTGACGGGTGAGGTCGAGGGAGACGTCGTACTGGGTGCGCCCGATGAGGAACACCGCGCACACCGCCAGCAGCGCGGCCCCGCACATGGCGAGAGTGGTCAGCTCCCACCAGCCGAGCGTCATCCCGGCGATGCCGGCGACGGCCGTGACCGCGAAGACGCCCCAGCCGAGCGGGGTGACGACGCCCGCGATGCGGCCGACACGCCGCGCCACCGGGGTGACGGCGGGGGCGACGGATGCCTCGTAGCGCGCCCGCAGCGACGGGCGCGCTGCCGCCGGCGCACGCCGAACGCCGCGGCGCGCAGTGGCCGGAGCGGCCGGCTGTGCGGCGGCCGTCATGCCGCGCGGGCCTGCGGCGCCGGGGTGTCCTCGAGCACGCGCTGCACGATGCTCTCGGGGGTGACGCCCGAGAACTCCGCTTCGGGGTCGAGCACGATCCGGTGGCTCCACACCGGCAGGGCGAGGGTCTTGATGTCGTCGGGAAGCACGTAATGGCGGCCTTCGGATGCGGCGCGCACCTTGGCGGCCCGCACGATGGCGAGCATGCCGCGCACCGAGACCCCGAGCATGGTCTCCCGGCTCTCGCGGGTGGCCTCGGCCAGCTGGGCGGCGTAGCGCAGCAGCACCGGGTCGACGTGGGCGGACGCAGCGAGGTCGGCCATCTCGGCGACGGCGTGGGCGGTGACCACCGGCTGCAGCCGGGCGGTGGGGTTGCGGTCGGCGGAGCCGGAGAGGATGCGCTCGGCTGCCGCCAGGTCGGGGTAGCCGATGGTCGTCTTCAGCAGGAAGCGGTCCAGCTGCGCCTCGGGCAGCTTGTAGGTGCCGGCCTGCTCGATCGGGTTCTGGGTCGCGATCACCAGGAACGGTCGGCCGACCTCGTGCGCGACGCCGTCGACGGTGATGCGGGATTCCTCCATGACCTCCAGAAGAGCCGACTGCGTCTTCGGCGAGGCGCGGTTGATCTCGTCGGCCAGCACCACCTGCGCGAACACAGGCCCCTTGTGGAATTCGAACTTGTGCGTCGCCTGGTCGTAGATCGTCACACCGGTGACGTCGGAGGGCAGCAGGTCGGGGGTGAACTGGATGCGGCTGCTGGTGCCCTGCACTGTCGCCGCCAGGGCGCGCGCGAGGCTCGTCTTGCCGGTTCCCGGGGCATCCTCCAACAGCACGTGACCTTCGGCGAGCATGGCGGTCAGCACGAGGCGCACCACCTCGTCCTTGCCGAGCACGGCCTGTCCGACGTTGTCGGCCAGGCGCGTGAAGGTGTCACGGAACCATGCTGCCTGCTCCACGGTCATCGTCATCCGGGTGTCTCCTTGTTCGTCATTCGGTCACCAGGTCGTCGGTTTGGCTTGGCTGGCTCCGGGGATGCCGTTGAGCTGCACCTGCACCGTGTGGCCCGCGTTGCCGTACCAGCACTGGATCTGCGTCGTCGTCCCGGCCGCGATGTGCACCGGCCCGTCCCAGTCGTTGAACTTGCGACCGTTGGCGAGGCAGCTGTAGGTGTAGCTGCCGGCGGGGAAGTCGCGCTCGGTGGTGACTGCCAAGTAGTAGCACGCGGTGTTGCAGCCGGACTTGTACGCACCCTTGACGGTCTGCGCGCCGTTCTGCGGGGCAGGCCGCGGCGCCGTGGACGCCTGGGCGGAACTCTCCCCGCTCACCTGTCCCTCGGTGTCGACGGCCCGCGCGCGGATGGAGTGGGTCTGGTCGTAGTCGTTGCCGGCGCGACTGCTGCCGTTCCCGCCGACGCTCTGCCAGTCGCCCCCGTTGATGCTGATCTGCACCGTCACGTCGCGACCGTTCAGCGCGGGCTTGGACCAGTTGAACACCACCGAGGTGCCGTCGCGCTGGGCGCTGACCCCTGGGGCGTTCGGCGCGCCGTAGGGAACCACCTGGTTGGATGCCGGCGAACCGGGCCCGGCGTAGTTCTGCCCGTCCATGCGGTTCACCGCCCGGACGGCGACGGTGTATCCGGTGCCGTTGGCTACGCCCCCGATCGTGCCGGTGATGGTCGCACCCTTGTTGAGGCTCGCCCACGCCCCGCTCCAGCCGCCGCCGTTGAGCGAGAACTCGTAGTCCAGCTCGCCCGGGTTGGCTCCGTTGCCCGCGCCGGCGGGGACGCTGATCGAGATCGAGCGGTCGCCCGGCGACGCGCTGACCGCGCCGGGTGCGCCGGGAGGGGTGAAGGCGCGCCGAGGGGCGGAGGGGGCGCTGAACTCCCCCTGGCCGGCCTTGTTGGTCGCGGCGACCGTGAAGGTGTAGTCGGTCGTCGAGGCATCCACGTTGACGGCCTGCGACGTCTGTCCGCCGGCGACGGGGATCGTGTTGACCACCGTGCCGCCGCGCAGCACACGCAGCGTGTAGGAGCTGATCGCCGCTCCGTTGGTCGCGGGCTGACCCCACGACACCAGAAGCTGGGCCTGGGCGCCCACGGGCGACAGGCGCTCGGTCGACGGTGCGCCGGGGGCGGCGGGGGGACCGGCGGGGATCTCGCTGGGCGACCAGCTGCTCCAGCTCGACGGCTCCGGCGCCCGGTTCACGGCGCGCACGCGCACCTGGTACGCCGTGCCGTTCTCCAGCCCCTCCCAGCGCAGCGCGTTGCCGGTGACGCCGGTCTTCTGCGTCGCGCCGGAGGGCGGCGCAGGCGAGATCTCGAGGTCGAACGACTGCACGGGCGACCCGGGCGTCGACGGCGTCGTCCATGCCACGTCCAAAGCCCGGTCGGCGAAGCGGAGCGTCGGCGGCTGCGGCGTGTCCGGACGCGCGTCGGGGCGAGCCGTGGCCGACGGCGCGGACGGGTCGGACGTGCCCACCCGGTTGGTCGCCGTCACCGTGAAGTTGTACTCCACGTTGTTGGTCAGCCCGTCCAGCGTGCACGTCGTCGACGCGCAGGTCTTCGTGTAGTTCCCCGCCGTCGAGGTCACGGTGTACGAGGTGATCTCGGCGCCGTTGTTCATCGGCGACGACCACGACAGCACCACCGTGCGGTCCTGCACGCTCGAGACGGTGGGCGTGCCCGGAACGTCGGGCCGCCCCTGCACCGTCAGGCGGATGCGCCCGTCGACGAGGCGGTCGGGGTCCTCCGTGGCATCCTGCACGCGATAGCGCACCACGAGGCTCCCGACGAAGTCGCCGGCCGGCGTCACCTCCACGCGTCCGTCGCCGAGCACGCGCGGCTGCCCCTGCGTCTGACCCACCTCGAGCTGGGCGTCGATCACGGTCAGCGGGTCGTTCGGGAACGGGCTCTGGTCGTTGGCGAGCACGTCGATCACCTGCGTGACACCCTGGTG
>NZ_JANJFJ010000344.1:0-4755 GCF_024626565.1 Microbacterium sp. zg.Y909 | reverse complement strand
GCTGGGCGGCGAGGGTCTTGTTGTGGGCGAGCACGAGCGTCGGCCGCTGCACCTGCTCGATGAGCCACGCGGTCGTCGCCGACTTGCCGGTGCCCGTGGCGCCGAGCAGCACGACGTCGGTCTCGCCGGCATTGATACGGGCGGCGAGCTGCTCGATGGCCTGGGGCTGGTCGCCGCTGGGCGTGTATTCGCTGACGACCTCGAAGGGCCGGACGGCACGGGTGGTCTGCATCCTTCCAGCGTAGGCCGCCCTCCCGACAACGGGCCGGGCGTTCGCCGCCGGCAGAGCGGGCAGGCCGGCGGCGCGGGCCCCGACTGCGGGCGTCAGCGGCGCACCGGTCCGTTCGCGTACTATGGCGGCGAGAGCGAGGCGACACAGTGCAGCGAACGGCCGTGGTCCTGGAGGACGAAGAGGACATCCGCGCGCTCATCACCACGGTGCTCACCGGTGCCGGCTACGAGGTGTTCGAGACCGCGAACGGTCTGGACGCCGTGGAACTGGTCGCCCGCCACAATCCGATGCTGACGACGCTTGATGCGAACGTCCCGGGCATCGACGGCTTCGAGGCGGCCCGTCGCATCCGCGAAGTCAGCAACACATACGTGATCATGATCTCGGCGTTCGTCGAGGACGCCGACGCCGAGCGCGGCCGGCTGGCCGGCGCCGACGAGTACCTCGGCAAGCCCTTCCGTCCGCGCGAGCTGCGCGCGCGGCTGGAGATGGTGCCCGACCGGCGTCGGGACCACGGGCAGAGCTAAGCGCTCGGCTCGGCGACGAGCACGGCGGATGCCACACTCGAGGCCGCCCGCTCCGCCGCCGCACGTGCGTCGGCGAGGAGCGTGGGGGCATCCTGCCCCCGAGCCGACCCCACGGCGATGCCGACACCCAGCGACGGCAGCACTCCCCCGCTTGCGGCGTTGAAGGCGTCGAACAGCTCGCGGTACATCGCCATGCCCAGCCGCCGCGCTTCTGCCGACGAGCGCACCGTGGTCATGATCGCGAGCAGGTCGTCATCCTGCTCGCCGACCACGGCGAGGGCCGGCGTGCTGCGCAGCACCGCCGCCCGCCCCTCGGCGATCAGCTCATCGGCCAGTTCGATGCCGAATGCGGTGGCGATGTAGTCCAACTCCTCCAGCCGCACCACGAAGACGGCGATCTGCTCGCCGTGACGCCGCGCGTCCTGCACCGCCTGCGCGAGGTCGGCGTCGAACTCTCTGCGGGAGCGGATGCCGGACGTGGCGCGCGCGCCCTCACGCGTGGCCTGGCCGCGCAAGCCGGTGCGTGCGGCGCGCAGCACCGATGTCCCGACGACCGTGGTGATGGTGAGGACGACGGTGAGGACCGATGCCGCCTCCGTTCCGAACCATGTCCGGAACAGCTCGCTCTCCGGGCCCGCTGTCACGAACGCTGCCGTGCGACCCGCGTAGAACGCCGCCTCCCCCGCGAACGCGCAGGTCAGCGCCGCGGCGGTGGGGGCGTGCCGGAGCGCGCCTTGACGGGTCGCGAGGGCTGCGAGGGCGGCGAACACGCAGAGCGGCACGAACATCCACAGCGCCCCGGCCCAGTCACCCCCGTCGGGGCCTTCGAGCAGCGCGGCTGCGGCCGCGGCGACGGCAGCCGCCACGACGACGACCGCCGGTACCGTCATCGATTTCTCGTTGTAACGGCGGCATCCCAGCCACAGCAATCCGGTCGACGCGACGAACATGGCGTTGCCGCCGGCGACCGCCCACCAGGATTCGGGCTCTGTCGCCCAGACCAGGTAGAACAGCGTCGTGACCAAGCCGCTGAGAAAGCCCAGTGCCCAGACCCGGCCCGCCGGGTCGTCGCGACGGAGAAAGGTCTCGACGATGTACAGCACGGCGCTGACCACGACGACGAGCGCGGTGACGGTGGCGAGGGAGTCCTGCTCCATCACTTGACTCCTGCTTCCTGGGCATTCGAGCGGTTGACGGATGGCTCGACATCCGCCCCGGGCCGCACGGACGGAACCGAGACGGTGAAGGTCGACCCGACGCCGAGCGTGCTGTTGACGTAGATGTCACCGCCCAGACGACGGACGATGTCGCGGCTGATCGAGAGACCCAATCCGCTTCCTTCCACATCCGTGCGACGCACGGCCGCCCCGCGGTAATACCTCTGGAAGATGTTCGCCAGATCGTCCTCATCGAGTCCCACCCCGGTGTCCTCGACGAGGATCAGCGTCTTGCGTCCGCGGGTGGCGGTCACCACCGACACCCGGCCACCCTCGCGGTTGTACTTGATCGCGTTGGACACCAGGTTGTCGACGACCTGGCGCAGCCGCAGCGGATCCACGAAGCCGCGCGCCGGCAGCGCACGAGACAGGTCGATCGTGACGTTGCGGCTGCTCTCGCCTGTGACGAAGGACTGAGCCGAGGCCTTCACGATCTCGAGCACGTCGACGTCGCGCGGGTGCATCGGAAGCGCCGCGCCATCCGAGGTGCTGGAGGCCTTCAGCACGTCTCCGACCAGTGTCAGCAGCCGGTCGGCGTTGCGGTCGGCGATCTCCAGACTCGATGCCGCGGCCGCCGGAAGGCCGGGTTCGTCCATGGCGAGCTCGATGTGGCCGATGATCGAGGTGAGCGGAGTGCGCAGCTCGTGCGAGACCGACGACACGAGCATGTCGCGGGCCTGCAACGCCCGCATCTCGGCGGTGACGTCGCGGGAGACCATGACCGCCCCGGCATCGTCGTTGCCCGCCGCGCCAGGCAGTCGGCGCACGGTGATGCTCAGGGCACGCCTCTCGCCGGGCACCGGCTCGAACCACACCCGCAGATCGGAGAACTCCTCGCCCCGCAGCGCGCGCGCCAGGGGCTGCTCCTCCGGCGGCAGGGGCGTGGTGCCGTCGGCCTGGTAGACGACGGGCCCGACACCGTCGCGATCGGGCATGAGCTGGTTCAGGTGCGCATGTGCGTCGCTGGTGACCGTCGTGAGCACGCCACGCTCGATGCGGACCACCTCGAAATCGACCGTGTCGAACACCTCGGACAGCATCTGCTCCTGGTGCCGCGAGCGTTCGAGGGCCTGCGCGAGGATCTCCGCCTGCCGACGCAGCAGCCGTCGCTGGGCGGCAGCCCGACGTGCGCTGCTGTAGGACGTCGCGCCGATCGCGGTGAGGACGACCGGCAGCAGCAGCGTCCCGAAACTGAGCGACTCGTGCGGTACCAGCGTCAGCGTGACCGCGTACAGCACGACGCTGAGGCCCACGCCGCCGACGAACCCGGCCAGGGCGAACGACGATGCCAGCCAGAGCACTGGAAAGGTCCAGAGCAGGGCCGTACCCGCGGTGGCATCCGCCAGGCGCATCAATCCGATCCCGATGATGTCACCCAGCGGGATGAGTGCCGTCCACCAGAGCGGCACGCGCGCCCACGGCACCACGATGGCCACGGCGGTGAGCGCGACCACCAGCAGCACTCCCGAGAAGAACAGCGCCGCGTCGCCGGTGAAGCCGGTGCCGAACTTGAGGAAAGCGAGCACCGAGACCACCGCGGCCAGGAGCAGCTGGTTCAGGGCGGCCGTGCGAGCGAGGGTGTGGTCGGCCGCACGCGGCCAACCCCTTGCACCCCGGCTGGACGCCTCGGGCTGCTCTCTCTGGCGGTCGGAGGCGAGAGAGGGCATATGACGACGTTATCGCGAGTGAGCGCCAGTGCCGGAACAGCCGTCGGCGCCGTCACCCTCGGCGCGCCCCACCCGCGCCCACAGGTCGTCAGCCTGCGCCAGCGTTTCGGCGAGGGTGCCCGTGGTATCGATGACCACATCCGCGATCGCCAGGCGGCGGTCGTCGTCCACCTGTGAGGCGATCCGCGCGCGTGCATCCGCCTCGGACATGCCCCGCAGCTCCACGAGACGTCGAGCGCGCATCTCAGCCGGAGCGTGCGCGACGACGATCAGGTCCCACGGGTCGTCGACACGCGCCTCGACCAGCAGGGGGACGTCGTAGACCACGACCGCGCCGGGGTCCGCCGCGGCCGCCTCGCCGAATCGGCGGACGGACTCCGCCCGCACGGCGGGGTGCACGATGGCATTCAGCCGCGAAACCGCATCGTCGTCTCCGAAGACACGCGATGCCAGTCGCGCACGGTTGAGCGAGCCGTCGGCTGCCAGCACGTCGGAGCCGAACGCCTCGGCGATGGCCTCGAGCACCGGCGAGCCGGGCGCCTGGACGTCGCGGACGATGCGATCGGCATCCACCACGATCGCTCCATGGTCGGCCAGGCGTCGGGCGATCGTTGACTTGCCCGAGGCGATTCCCCCGGTGAGTGCGATGAGCGGCATGTCACGAGCATGCCAGACACCGACCTGGCGGCGCCGTGGAACGACGAAGGGCCGCCACTGAGAACAGTGACGGCCCTTCGTGATGGATCAACGACCCGAGAGCTTCTCCCGCAGGGCGGCGAGAGCCTCGTCGTCGGCCAGCGTGCCGGCAGAACCGCTGTCGGACGAGTACGTTCCCGCACCCGCGTCGACACCGGCGGCGGCCTCGGCCTCGAGGGCCTTGGCGACGGCGGCCTTGTGAGCCTCCCAGCGACCCTGAGCGGCGGCGTACTCGGCCTCCCAGGCCAGACGCTGCTCGTCGAAGCCTTCCTTCCACTGGTTGGTCTCAGCGTCGAAGCCCTCGGGGTACTTGTACTCCCCGTTCTCGTCGTACTCCGTGACCATGCCGTAGAGGGCGGGGTCGAACTCGGTGCCGTTGGGGTCGACCGACTCGTTGGCCTGCTTGAGCGACAGCG
>NZ_JANJFJ010000343.1:0-4762 GCF_024626565.1 Microbacterium sp. zg.Y909 | reverse complement strand
TTGCGCTCGACCAGCGCACGGCTGGTGATCATCTCGCTGACGTACAGCCCGGCGCCGTATTCGCGGCACAGCCGCCGGAAGGCGGTGTTGGTGATACCCGCCATCGGAGCCAGCACGACGGGCGCATCGAGCTCGATCGGCCCGATGCGCAGCGTGGGGGCGGGTGCGACGGTGGAAGACATCCTCTCCATTCTCCCAGATGCTGGCCGCCCCACAGGCGACCCACGGCCCTATCGTGGAGAACATGACCGACGACCAGAGTGTGGACATCCGCCAGATCCCCTTCCGCACGGCCGACGGGGAGCAGAAGACGCTCGCTGATCTCGGCGACGGACCCTTCCTCGTCGTCAACGTCGCATCGAAGTGCGGCCTGGCGCCGCAGTACGAGACGCTCGAAGAACTGCAGCGCACCTACGGCGACCGTGGGCTGACGGTCGTGGGGTTTCCCAGCAACCAGTTCATGGGCCAGGAGCCCGGCTCGATGGAGGAGATCCTCGAGTACTGCTCGACCACGTGGGGCGTGACCTTCCCGGTGCAGGAGAAGATCCACGTCAACGGTCGCAACGCGGCTCCCCTGTACAAGGCGCTGAAGAAGGCCCGCAACGTCGAAGGAGCCCGAGGGCCCGTCATGTGGAACTTCGAGAAGTTCCTGGTCACCCCCGACGGCGCCGTGCACCGGTTCCGTCCGCAGGTCAAGCCCGACGCACCCGAGGTCATCGCCGCGATCGAAGACGCACTGGCGGGCTGAGAGCGCGGACGGGCGGGCGCACGTCGCGCATACGAAAAGGGCCTCACCGCAGCAGCGGCGAGGCCCCTTTCGTCGGTCTCAGGCGGCGGGGACGGCGGCGTCCGGGTCGGGCTGGGTGCTGCGCTCGGCCCACACCTGTCGTGCGATCTGCGCGAACGCGTCGGCGGGCTGGGCGCCGCTCACACCGTACTTGCCGTCGATGACGAAGAACGGCACCCCGGTGATCCCATAGGCCTGCGCCTGCGCCTGGTCGGCGCGCACGTCGGCCAGGTGCTGACCGCTCTCGAGCGCGGCGCGGGCGGCCTCGGCGTCGAGGCCGGCATCGGCCGCCAGTTGCACGAGGTCATCGATACGGCCGACGTGACGCCCCTCGGTGAAGTACGCGGCCATCAGTCGCTCGGCCATCTCGTGCTGGCGACCGTGTGCCTTGGCGAAGTGCAGCAGTTCGTGCGCCTTGACGGTGTTGGTGTGCTTCAGCAGGTCGAACCGGTAATCCAGTCCTGCTTCGGCGGCGACCCCGGCGACGCGCTCGAGCATCTGCTGCACCTGGTCACGGGGCATACCCTTGTGGCCGGCGAGGAAGTCGATCTCGTCGCCCTCGAAGTCGACGGGGGTGTCGGGTGAGAGCTCGTACGAGTGGTAGGTCACCTCGACGATGGGCGCGTCGGCGTCGGTGGATGCCGCGGCCAGCCCGTTCTCGAGGTTGCGCTTGCCGATGTAACACCACGGGCAGGCGATGTCACTCCATACGTCGATCTTGATGGCATCCGTCATGCCGGGGCCAACGCGGCGCTGGGGCGATCTATTCCGTGCGGGTCATACACTCGGCGCGTCGACCGCCCCGCCGAAGCGGCGGTCGCGATCGAGATAGATGCCGATCGCGCGCCACAGCTCGGTGCGGGAGAAATCCGGCCACAGGGTGTCGAGGAACACCATCTCGGCGTAGGCCGCCTGCCACAGCAGGAAATTCGACGTGCGCTGCTCGCCGCTGGACCGCAGGAACAGGTCGACGTCGGGCATGTCGGGCACGTACAGGTGGCGCTGGATCAGCTTCTCGCTCACCGCCGAGGGCTTGATCCGGCCCGCGGCGACGTCGTCGGCGATCGCCCGCACCGCGTCGACGATCTCGACCCGGCCGCCGTAGTTGACGCACATCGTGAGAGTGAGCACGTCGTTGCCCGCCGTCAGCTGCTCGGCGTACTGCAGCTCTTTGATGACCGAGCCCCACAGCCGCGGCTTGCGGCCCGCCCAGCGCACGCGCACGCCCCACTCATTGAGCTGGTCGCGCCGGCGGTGCAGCACGTCGCGGTTGTAGCCCATGAGGAAGCGCACCTCTTCGGGCGAGCGCGCCCAGTTCTCGGTGGAGAACGCGTACACCGAGAGGTTCTTGACCCCAGCCTGGATGGCGCCGGCCACGACGTCGAGCAGCACCTCCTCGCCGGCCTTGTGGCCCTCGATCCGGGTGAGGCCGCGCCGGTTCGCCCAGCGGCCGTTGCCGTCCATGACGATGGCGATGTGCTGCGGCACGCCCTTCTTGGGGAAGTCAGGCGGGTACTGTCCCGTCCAATCCAGGGGGCGGTACGGCACCGCGTCGCGATGCGTGTAGGGCTTGGGTGTCACCGTGAAGCTCCCGCTCTCGGGGTCTGGGCTGTCGCCACGTGCGAAAGCGAGCGGATGCCGCGCTCCAGATGCCATTGCGCGTATGCGGCCACGAGTCCCGACGCTGCACCGGACGCGCCGTCGGTCGCGCCGTCTACGACGTCCCAGTCCCCCGCCAGCAGCGCACGAAGCTGCGCTCCCGTCTCGGGATGCACGCGCGCCGAGCCGGCCGGCGCGCACGCGGCGCACACCATGCCGCCCAGCTGAGCGACGAACCACTCGTGCGGGCCCTTCGCCCCGCATCGGGCGCAGTCGAGCAGGTTGGGTGCCCAGCCCGACAGCGCCATGACGCGCAGCAGGTAGGAGTCCAACACGGCCCGCGATGCGTGCTCTGCGCGCGACAGCGCCCGCAGGCCGCCGACGAGCAGCAGGTACTGCTGCGAGGTGGTCTCGGCCTCGTTCAGCCGGTCGGCGGTCTCGACCATGGCGCTGGCGGCGGTGTAGCGGTCGTAATCGGCGGCGATCTGCGCGCCGTAGGAGCCCAGCGACTCGGCCTGCTGCACGATGTCGAGCGATCGGCCTTGGTAGAGCTGCACATCGGCGACCATGAACGGCTCGAGCCGCGAGCCGAACCTCGACGAGGTGCGGCGCACGCCCTTCGCGACCGCGCGCAGCTTGCCGTGGCGGCGACTGAGCATCGTCACGATGCGGTCGGCTTCACCCAGTTTGTGGGTGCGCAGAACCACGACTTCGTCGCGATAGGTGGGCACCCCTCCATTATCGACCGGCGAGGCGCACTCGCGTCGCGGCGCGGCGACGGCAACAATGAACGCGTGCCCGAAACCACCTTCGCCATTCCGCTGTGGGCGGACCTTCTCGCGGTCGGACTGGGCGGGGTGCAGGGCGCTCTGTTCGCGGCTGGCTTCACCGGGCGACGCCTCGACCTGCTGGGTGTGGCGATCATCGGCATCGTCATGGGCATGGGCGGCGGCCTCATCCGCGACCTGCTGCTGAACACCACACCGGTGACGCTGCAGAGCAACTGGTACCTGCTCACGGCGATGGGTGCGGCACTGGTGGGCATGCTGCTGTCCGGCATCTTCCAGCGGCTCAACCACGTGATCATCGCTCTGGATGCCGTCGTGATCGGGCTGTTCGGCGCCTTCGGCACCAGCAAGGCGCTGGCCCTCGGGCTGCCGATGGTGCCGGCGGTGTTCATCGGGGTGTGCTCGGCGGTGGGCGGCGGCATCCTGCGCGACGTCATCATGGGGCTGCCGGTCGCCATCATGCACGTCGGGTCGCTGTACGCGGTGGCTGCGGGCGTCGGTTGCTTTGTCCTCGCGGGACTCGACGCGCTGGGGGTGCCGCTCACTGCTGCCGCGGTCGCCAGCGTCGTGGTGACCGCTGTGATCAGGCTGCTCGCCGTGATCTTCGACATCTCGCTTCCCGAGCAGCGGCGTCTTCACCGCCGCAAGGTCGCGGTCGAGACGAGCGCGATCCCGATCGTCACGCAGGATCCGCCCCGCCGCGCCTGGCTCCGCCGCCCCCGCCCCCGCCCCCGCCCTCAGCGCTGAGACGAAAACCGACGGCCGAGACAGCGGGTGATACCCACGGTCTCGGCCGCCAGCATTCGTCTCACGGCCCTGAGCGACCGCGGCGGTGTCACACGGCGGTCAGCTGGGCCTCGCGGGTGCGCGTGCGGATCGCGCGGTTCACGCACGAGACGATCGCCTTCAGGCTCGCAGTCGAGATGTCGCCGTCGATTCCGACCCCCCACAGCCGCTCGCCGTCCACCTGCAGCTCGACGTAGGCGGCCGCCTGCGCGTCGCCCCCCGCGCTGAGCGTGTGCTCGACGTAGTCGTAGAGCGAGATGTCGAAGCCGCGCGCGCTCAACACCGACAGGAACGCCGCAATCGGCCCGTTGCCGGTGCCGGTGAGATCCTCCTGGCCGTCGCCGTCGCGCAGCGTCACATCGAGGGTGACGTCGCCCGACATGTCGCTCTGGGTGCGGGTGGCCAGCAGCTCGAAGCGGCCCCACTTGGCCTCATCGGCCGTCGAGGGCAGGTACTCGTCGGTGAAGATGTCCCAGATCTGCTCGCTGGTGACTTCGCCACCCTCGGCGTCGGTCTTGGCCTGCACGACACCCGAGAACTCGATCTGCAGCTTGCGAGGCAGGTCCAACGCGTGGTCGGTGCGCAGCAGGTAGGCGACGCCCCCCTTGCCCGACTGCGAGTTCACCCGGATGACCGCCTCGTACGAGCGCCCCAGGTCCTTCGGGTCGATCGGCAGGTAGGGAACGGCCCACTCGATCTCGTCGACCGAGACCCCGGATGCCGCGGCGCGGGCTTCCATCGCCTCGAAGCCCTTCTTGATCGCGTCCTGGTGCGACCCGCTGAAAGCGGTGAAGACGAGGTC
>NZ_JANJFJ010000342.1:0-4777 GCF_024626565.1 Microbacterium sp. zg.Y909 | reverse complement strand
GGCGGCGATCGCCGCCGCGGACCCCGCCTTCGTGCTTGATCTGCGCTCCGAGGCCTACGTCGCGCTGGGCCCGGTGCCGGCCACCGTCGACAGCGTCTACGTGCGGGTGGTCTCCGCGGGACCCGGCGGCACGGTGCGCGCGCTCAACCACTTCAACAAGCGTGCCAAGGGCGAGCTCGTGCGTCTGCTCGCCGCCGAGCGCCCCGTCATCACGTCCTTGCCGACGCTGCGCGACTGGGCGGAGAGCGTCGGCCTTCAGACGCGCCCCGGCACCCCCGGTGAGATCGAGCTGTTCGCTAGCATGTGATCACGGTGTGCGCCCCGTCGACGTCGTGCGCACCATCATCGTCTGACTTCGGAGGCCGACACCATGAGTCCTTACGACACCGACAGCGCCGCCGTCGCGGTGCTCGCCCTGCTCGGGATCGGCATCGGCCTGCTCCTCGCGGCCGGCGGGTACGTGCTGACGTCGCTGTTCATGATGAAGATCTTCGACAAAGCGGGCGTGCAGGGCCGCTGGCGCGCGTGGGTTCCGATCTACAACACGATGGTCTTCGTCAAGCTCGGTGATCTGAACCCCTGGTGGCTGCTCATCGCCTGGGGTGCCGGGATCCTCCTCGCCCCTGTGGGCGTCGGGTCGCTCTTCTTCTTCGCCGCCGGGGTCTACACGATCCTCGGCGCGTACCGCGTGGGACTGAAGCTGCAGAAGGAGCCCGTCTGGGTCGTGCTCTACATCTTCCTGTCGATCGTGTGGCTCGGCATCCTCGCGTTCGACCGCTCACGGTGGAGCCTCGCCGTTCCGCCGGCGCCCTGGGCGAATTCGTTCCTGCGTGACACCACACGGTGGTCGGGCATCCCGGTGCAGGCCCCGGCCGTGGGGCAGTACCCCGCTGCCGGCTACGCCGCCTACCCGCCGCCGCCCGCCACGGGCGCCTACCCGCCCGCCTCGTACCCGCCCGCCGGCTACCAGCAGCCCGTGCCGCCCGCCGGCTATCAGCCGCCTGCTGCGCCCGCGGGCTATCAGCCGCCCGCGGCCACCCAGCCGCCGCCCTATGAGCCTCCGCAGCCGCCGACGGCCCCGCCTGACACCGAGCCGCCCGCGGCACCCGAGCCGCCCCGGCAGCCGTGACCGGCCCGGCGCTGCGCCGCGTCGGCGCATCGGGACTGGTCGTCTCGGCCGCAGGCCTCGGCTGCAACAACTTCGGTCGCGCCGGCACTGTGACGGAGACCCTCGAGGGCACGCGTGCGGTGCTCGATGCCGCCATCGACGCGGGGATCACGTTCTTCGACACCGCGGACATGTACGGCAAGGAGCCGGGCCTGTCCGAGACGCTGATGGGGCAGGCACTGGGCGCGCGCCGCGACCAGGTGGTGCTCGCGACCAAGTTCGGGCACTCCGGCGCCGCCATGCCGGGACTTCCCACGGAGGCGAAGGGATCGCGGGCGTACATCCGGCGGGCGGTCGAAGGGTCGCTGAAGCGCCTGCGCACCGACTGGATCGACCTGTACCAGCTGCACACCCCGGACCCCGGCACGCCGATCGAGGAGACCCTCGATGCCCTGGGCGACCTCGTCCGCGAGGGCAAGGTGCGCTACATCGGCCACTCCAACCTCAGCGGATGGCAGATCGCCGAGGCCGATCTCGTCGCCCGCGCGCGGAACGACGTGCCGTTCGTGTCCGCCCAGAACCACTACAGCCTGCTCGCCCGGGCGGCCGAGCGCGAAGTGCTCCCCGCCGTGGAGCGCTTCGGGCTGGGGTTCCTGCCGTACTTTCCCCTCCACAACGGGCTGCTCACGGGTAAGTTCCGCCGCGACGAGGCCCCAGCCGACAGCCGCATCATGCGCCAGCGCCGGCACGTCTACGACGACGCACCGTGGGATGCTCTCGAGGCCTACCGCGCCTTCTGCGACGAACGCGGCATCAGCATGCTCGAAGCGACCTACGGCTGGCTGCTCTCGCGCCCCGGCCTGTCGAGCGTCATCGCCGGGGCGACCACCCCCGAGCAGGTGCGTGCCAACGCTGCGGCTTCAGCATGGGTGCCGCTTTCCGAAGACCTCGAGGCCATCGACGCGATGTTCCCGCTGCCGGCCGACCCGGCCGCGCGCGTCTGAGGGCGGTTCGCCCACAGCGCACGCGCGCGACTGGCTCGTCGCGGGGTGCAGGCGTAGCGTCTCAATCGGTGCGCCATGCCCGGCGCTGAAGGGGGGACCGTGCTCGGCAAGCTTCTGGCCCAGTACACGCGACCCATGTGGCCGCTCGTCGTCGCGGTCATCGTGTTCCAGCTCGCCCAGTCGGTGGCATCGCTGCTGCTGCCCACGCTGAACGCCGACATCATCGATGAGGGCGTCGTGACCGGCGACATCGAGGTCATCTGGTCCCTCGGCGGGGTCATGCTGATCGTCAGCGCCGTGCAGATCATCTGCGCCATCATCGCCGTCTGGTTCGGCTCGCGCCTCGCGACCTCCGTCGGCCGCGATCTGCGCGCCGACCTCTTCCACCGCGTGGTCGCGTTCTCGCAGCGCGAGGTCGGCCAGTTCGGCGCGCCCTCGCTCATCACCCGCAACACCAACGACGTGCAGCAGGTGCAGATGCTGGTGCAGGTGTCGGCGACCCTCATGGTCTCGGCCCCCATGCTCGCCATCGGCGGCATCATCATGGCCATCCGTCAGGATGCCGGGCTGTCGTGGCTCATGGCCGTCTCGGTGCCGGCGCTTCTCATCATCGTGGGTCTGATCGTCGTGCGGATGGTGCCCGCGTTCACGCTGATGCAGCGACGCATCGACCGCGTGAACCAGATCCTGCGCGAGCAGCTCACCGGCATCCGCGTCATCCGCGCCTTCGTGCGCGAGCGCGAGGAGCGCGCCCGCTTCTCCGGCGCCAGTGAAGACGTCATGGCGACGGCGCTGCGGGCCGGAAACCTCATGGCGCTGATGTTCCCCGCCGTCATGCTCGTGATGAACCTCTCCAGCGTCGCGGTCATCTGGTTCGGCGCGGGCGAGGTGCAGAATTCCGGCGTCGAGATCGGCACGCTCTTCGCCTTCCTCAACTACATGATGCAGATCCTGATGGGCGTCATGATGGCGACGTTCATGTTCGTGATGATCCCGCGGGCGGCGGTCTGCGCCACGCGCATCGGAGAGGTGCTCGACACCGGGCCGTCGGTGGCTGCGCCCGCGGCGCCGGTTGTGCCTCCCGTGCCCGAGGGGCGGATCGAGTTCGACCACGTCGGCTTCGCCTATCCGGGTGCGCAGGAGCCGGTGCTGCACGATCTGACCTTCACCGTGCCGCCGGGAACCACGACCGCCGTGATCGGCTCCACGGGGTCGGGCAAGACCACCCTCGTGGGACTCGTGCCGCGGCTTTTCGACGTGACCGCAGGTACGGTGCGGGTCGACGGGGTGGACGTGCGCGACATCGATCCGGACGACCTGTGGCGGCGCATCGGCCTGGTGCCGCAGCGGGCGTTCCTCTTCTCGGGCACGGTCGCGTCGAACCTGCGCTACGGCAACGGCGAGGCCAGCGACCTGGAGCTCTGGGAGGCGCTGGACACTGCGCAGGCCCGTGACTTCGTCGAGGCGATGCCCGGGCAGCTCGAGGCGCCGATCGCGCAGGGTGGCACGAACGTGTCGGGCGGTCAGCGGCAGCGTCTGGCGATCGCGCGGGCGCTGGTGAAGAACCCAGGCATCCAGATCTTCGACGACTCGTTCTCGGCGCTGGACCTGCAGACCGACGCGGCCCTCCGGCGCGCGCTGGACACTCGGCTGCCGGGGACGACCCGGCTCGTCGTCGCCCAGCGGGTGTCGACCATTCAGGGAGCGGACCAGATCATCGTGCTCGAGCACGGCCGCATCGTCGGCATCGGGCGCCACGACGACCTGCGCAGGACCTGTCAGACGTATCGCGAGATCGTCGATTCCCAGCTGGCTGCGGAGGCGACGGCATGAGCGGTCCGGGCCCGCGCGGACACGGCCCCGTAGGCGCTCCCGTGCAGAAGGCACAGAACTTCGGGCCGAGCGCGAAGCGTCTGGCATCCATGCTGCGCGTGGACATGCCGCAGTTGATCACCGTGCTGGTGCTCGGCGTGCTCAGCGTCGGACTGACGGTGACCGGTCCGAAGATCCTCGGCGAGGGGACGAACGTCGTGTTCGCGGGGTTCATCTCGCTGCAGGCGCCCTCGGGCGTCACGAAGGCCGAGGTGGTCGAGGGCCTGCGCGCCCAGGGCGAGCAGGAGCAGGCCGACATGCTCTCGGCGATGGACTTCGTCCCCGGCGCCGGCATCGACTTCGAGCGGCTGCGGTGGATCCTCATGGCGGTGCTCGCGATCTATCTGCTGGCCGGCATCTTCGGCTGGCTGCAGGCCCGCATCCTCAACGGCGTCGTGCAGCGCTCGATGCACCGGCTGCGGATGCAGGTGGAGGAGAAGGTGCACCGCCTGCCGCTGTCGTACTTCGATCGGGTGCAGCGCGGCGAGCTGCTGAGCCGGGTCACCAACGACGTCGACAACATCGGGCAGACCTTGCAGCAGACCCTGTCGCAGGTGGTCGTGTCGCTGCTGACGGTCATCGGCGTGCTCATCATGATGTTCGTGATCTCGCCGATGCTCGCCCTCATCGCGCTGGTGACGATCCCGCTCACCGTGGTCGTGACGCTGCTCATCGCCCGGCGGTCGCAGAAGCTCTTCGTCGCGCAGTGGAAGGCGACCGGAGTGCTCAACGCGCGCGTCGAGGAGACCTTCTCGGGTCACGCGATCGTGAAGGTCTTCGGACACCAGCGCGA
>NZ_JANJFJ010000004.1:0-43177 GCF_024626565.1 Microbacterium sp. zg.Y909 | reverse complement strand
GGTGCGGGCGGGCGACCGTGGCCGAGGCCACGGTCTGGGGGCGCTGCTGTCGTCTGCGGCGATGGCCAGCGCCTTCACGCATGCCGCGCTCGGCGCCGTCTTCGCCGGGTACCTCATCGAGCGGGTGGCCGGCCGCGTCACGTACGTCACGATCGTCGCGGGACTGTGCGTCGTGGGTGCGGCGATCCTCACCGCACGCCGCCGCGAGATCTCCGCCCTGCGGCTCGTCCCCACGACCCTGCTGGTGTTCCTGGGATGGCTCCTGGCGAGCGTCAGCTGGAGTCAGGATGCCGCGGGCACGATCGCCGGCTGGCTGGGGTTGTCGGGGCTCGCCTTCATCGCCGTCGTCATCGGGCACGTGCGCGACACGCTGCAGACCGCCCGCGCGCTCGGCGACGTCATGCGGGTGCTGCTCACCGTGTCACTCGGGCTCGAGATCCTCTCCGGCATCCTTCTCGACCTGCCGCTGCGCTTCCTCGGGATCGACGGTAACATCGCCATGCTCGGTCCCGTCCAGGGCATCTTCGGCACCCGCAACTCGCTCGGGTTCGTCGCGGTGCTCGCGCTCATCACCTTTCTCGTGGAGTACCGCACGATGTCGGTGCGCCCTGGAGTGTCGCTCTACTCCGCGGTGCTCGCCGGCTCGCTCGCCGCGCTCTCGGACTCCCCCACCGTGCTGGTGCTGGCCCTTGCCGTGGCCGCCGCGACCGGGGCGCTGGCCCTCGTGCGGCGCACCCGCAGCGACCACCGCCGCTCGGTGCAGTGGCTCTTCGGCGTCGCGCTGATCGTGGGGATCACCGTGGCATACCTGGCTCGGCATTCGATCATCGCGTGGATCGGCGCAGCGCGGGACTTCTCCACCCGCGCGGACCTGTGGGCGCAGATCGTCGTGTTCGTGCGCGCACGGCCCGTTCAGGGCTGGGGATGGAGCGGCACCTGGACCGATGAGTTCCCGTTCGGCACGATCAACTACATCCTGCGCGACTCCCACCGCTCAGCGCTCAGTGCCTACTTCGACGTGCTGCTGCAGGTCGGCTGGGTAGGGCTGGTGCTCTTCGGCGTGTTCGCCGGCCTGGCATTCGTGCGGGCGTGGCTCGTCGCCAGCGAACGCCGGTCGGTCCTCTACGCGTGGACGCCGCTCATCCTCGTGGCGCTGCTCGTCGAGTCGGTCTTCGAGAGCTTCGCCCTGGCCGGCTACGGCTGGCTCATGCTCGTGCTGTGCGCGGTGCGCGCCGGCCAGTCCCGGTCGTGGCGGGAGCGAATCGACGAGGCGTCGCAGGGGTCGGACCTGCCTCCGACGACGGACCTCCCGAGGGGTTTCCGAGGCGGGGCGGGGTAGGATCGACGCGCCATGCCCTCTGCTTCCGACGCCTCCACCTCCGCGCGATTCGACCCCGCGACGGCGACGATCGCCGTCGTCACCTACAACCGCTCGGGCCTGCTGACCCGGCTGTTGGAGAGCATCACGGCGATGGATCCCAAGCCGGGGCATCTGGTCATCGTCGACAACGCCTCGACGGACGACACGACCGAGGTGGTCGAGTCCTTCCGCGACCGCATCGGCACCGAGATCGTCTACCGCCGGCTCGACACCAACACCGGCGGCTCCGGCGGTTTCAGCGAGGGCATGCGCATCGCATACGAGCTGGGGTCGACGTGGATCTGGCTCATGGACGACGACGTCGAGGTCATGCCCGACGGGCTCGCGCGCATGGGCGCCTGGGCGCCGCGGTTCAAGTCCATCCAGGGGCGACGCTACGACTACGACGGCAGCGAGTTCTACTGGCAGTACCGCATCGCCGAGCCGCTGGCCATCCCGATCCCGTTCGCGCCCGCCGGGTTCGACGAATCCGGCTACAAGGAGATGAACTCCGGCTGCTTCGAGGGGATGTTCATCCACCGCGACATCGTCGCGCAGATCGGTCTGCCCGACCCCCGGTTCTTCATCTACTGGGACGACCAGATGTACGGCTGGCTCGCATCACGAAAGACCACCGCCGTCATCGTGGACGAGTTCGTGCTGCGCCGCACGCGTGAGATCAAACAGTGGGACATGGGCATCCGCCACATGAACGCGTCGAGCAACGCGTATCGCTACTACATCATGCGCAACCGCGGACACATGAAGCAGTACTACCGGGCTCTCGGGGTCTACAACCCCGTGCTCTTCGGGCTCGGGACGGCGCTGACGTTCGTCAAAGAGGTCATCCGGCTGCTGTTCGTCGAACGCACCGTGCGGGGCACCTCGAACCTCTTCCGCGGCATCCGCGACGGACGCAGGATCGCCAGGGATACCACCTGGCACCCCATGCCGTCGCTGACGGTCTCCGCCCCCACCGACCACTGACCTGAGGAGGCCCCTCGTGGCTCACGTGCTCCAGAACGTCATCTTCCCGCTCGACCGGGACCCGGATCTGCTCCCCCTCTACGTGGACCCCGAGACGTGGACGTCCATCGATGAGGAGCCCGTCCGCATCACGTCGAATGCGCAGCTCGCCAATGTCCTCGGGCGCCACCGCGGACGCATCGTCGCCGGCCGTCGGGTGTCGTTCGGCACGTACTTCAACGCGTTCCCCGCGTCGTACTGGCAGCACTGGACAGCGGTGCGCGACGTCACACTGACCGTGCACACCGAAGGTCGCGCGACCATCCTCGTCTACCGGTCCACCGGCGCGGGTGTGCGCCAGCGCATCGAGACCCGGGAGGTCAGCGGCACCGCGACGACGACGTTCGACCTGGTGCTGGATCAGTACAGCGACGGCGGCTGGATCTGGTTCGACATCGCCGCCGACGACACCGACGCGACGTTCGAGGGCGCCACGTGGTCCACTTCGCTCGCCCCCACCCGCGAGGGCAAGGCCTCAATCGGCATCACCACGTACAACAAGCCCGATTACTGCGTGGCCACGCTGCGCGATCTGTCCCAGGCCGGTGACCTGCTCGACCTGATCGACCGTGTCTTCCTGATCGACCAGGGCACCCAGCTCGTAGCCGAGGAGGAGGGCTATGCCGAGGTGGCCGGCGCCCTCGGTGAGACGCTGCAGGTGATCCGCCAGCCGAACCTCGGAGGATCCGGCGGCTTCGCGCGGGCCATGCTCGAGACGCTCGACCGTCCTGACAGCGACTTCGTGCAGCTCCTCGACGACGACGTGCGGATCGAGCCGGAGTCGATCCGTCGCTCGATCGTCTTCGGTCGTTACGCCTCGACGCCGACGATCGTCGGCGCCCACATGTTCGACCTGCTCGACCGCGCCAAGCTGCACGCATGGGCGGAAGTGGTCGACGACGAGCCGTTCATGTGGCGCACGCTGTACCAGGAGCGCATGCCCCACGATTTCTCGGTGGCGAACCTGCGTCAGTCCCCTACCCTCCACATGCGCTTGGATGCCGACTACAACGGCTGGTGGATGTGTCTGATCCCCGTCGAGGTCATCCGGGCGGTGGGGCTGTCCCTCCCCGCCTTCATCAAGTGGGACGATGCGGAGTTCTGCCTTCGCGCCCGCGACGCCGGATACCCGACCGTTTCGCTTCCGGGCGCTGCCCTGTGGCACGTGTCGTGGGTGGGCAAGGACGACTCGATCGACTGGCAGGCCTACTTCCATGCACGCAACCGCATCGTCGCGGCGCTGCTGCATTCATCGACGCCCTATGGCGGCACGCTCATCCGCCACAGCCGCCGCGTCGACCTCAAGCACCTGATGATGATGCAGTACTACCCCGTGGCGCTGCGGCACCGGGCCCTGCGTGATGTGCTGTCGGGTCCGGCGCACATGCAGGCGAACCTCGCGACGGCCATGCCGGAGGCGCGAGCGCTGGCTTCCGCGTTCCCCGAGACGGTCGTGCACAAGGACGATGGCATCCCACTGCGCTCGCGCAAGGGCCGCCAGGTGTTCAAATGGGCCCGCCGCCACGAGTTCGACAGCCCCACCGGTCTGCGACTGCGCTGGTTCACGCTGACGACCCTCGTCTCACACTGGCTCCACACCCCGAAGCCCGAGAACGTGTCGATGCCCGAGGTCGAGTTCGGCAAGGGCGACGCGCAGTGGTGGCGACTGCCGCTCTACGACAGCGCGCTCGTCAGCGCCGCCGGGGGCGGCGGCAAGAACATCTACACCCGGGACCGCGCGCGCTTCCGCCGGATGCTCCTCGAGACGGCGCGTCTGCATTGGCTTCTGCGCCGGCAGTGGCCGCGCCTGTCCCGGGAGTACCGCGCCGCACTGCAGCAGCTCACCTCCGAGCAGAGCTGGCGCCGCGTCTTCGAAGAGTCCTGAGCAGTCAGCGGGCCCCGGTGCCGTAGTCGGCTTCGTACCGCGCCAGCACCTCGGCGATCGGCGCGTCGAGCACGAGCTCGCCCTTGTCCAGGTAGAGGCCGCGCGTGCAGAAGCGGCGCAGGTCGCGCTCGTTGTGGCTGACGAAGAACAGCGTCCTCCCTTCCGAGAGCAGCTCATCGATGCGGCGGTAGCACTTCTCGCGGAACGCTTTGTCGCCTACCGCCAGCACCTCGTCGACGAGAAGGATCGGCTCCTCGAGCTGCGACACGACGGCGAACGCGAGACGCACTTTCATGCCGCTGGACAGATGCTTATAGGGAGTGTCGACGGCGTCTTCGAGCTCGGCGAACGCGATGATGTCGTCGAAGCGGCGGGCGATCTCGCCACGGGGCATCCCGTGCAATCCCGCCGCGAGTCGCACGTTCTCCCGCACGGTGAGATCGCCGACGAATCCACCGGTGATCTCGATGAGCGGCGCAACGCCGCCATTGACCCTCACGAAACCCTCGTCGGGCAGCATCACACCGGCCACGAGCTTGAGCAGCGTCGACTTGCCCTGCCCGTTGCGGCCCACCACGCCGATCGCCTCACCCGGGCGCACCGCGAAGGAGACGTTGCGCAGAGCCCAGAACTCACCCGCCTGAGCCCGTCGCGACACGCCGCCGAAGAGGTCCTTCACCGTGCGGCCGCCCCTCCGGCCGCGACGGAATCGCACACCGAGGTCCTCGACCTGGATCGCGTGCTCCGCGTCGATCTGTCGCATCACAGCTCCTTCAGGACCGCCGGTTCGAGCCGCCGGAACGTCAGCACACCCACGGCCAGGATCAGCAGCGTCACCACGACCGAGCCCACGACCGCCGAGGTCTCCCATTGGTCGGGGAAGAACCCGACCCGGTACATCGTGAAGATGCCGGCGAGGGGGTTGAACACAGCGATGTCCGAGAAGCCCGCGGGCAGGTCCTTGACACCGTAGATGATCGGCGACGCATAGAAGAGCGCCCGCAGCACCAGGCGAGTCGTGCGCTCCAGATCGGTCCACAGCACGCACAGCGGCGCAATGATCAGCCCCAGTCCGACCAGCAGCAGGAGCTGGAGCAGCACGGCGGCCGGGAACCACAGCAGCCCCCATCCCACGGGGGCACCGGTGAACAGCGCGAAGACGACGAGCACGGGGATCGAGCAGAGGAACTCGATGCCTTTGCTCAGCACGATGCGGTTGACCCAGATGGACCTCGGGATGGCGGTGGACCGCACCAGCCGGGAGTCCTTGTTGAACGCCCGGGTGAAATCCGACATCGCAGCGTTGAACCACACCCAGGGCAGCAGGGCCGTGATCAGGAAGACGATGTAGGGATCTTCGCCGACGCCTCGATTGAAGATCTGTGTGAAGACGAACCAGTAGATCGCGCTCATCACGAGCGGGTCGAGCACCGACCACAGGTATCCGAGCGCGCTGGTCGCATAACGCACCTTCAAGTCCCGGGCGGACAGCAGCCACAGGGAGTGCAGGTAACGCCGCGGGGAGCCGGGCGCACCGACAGTGGGGCTGGTCACGCTGTCGATCCTAGGGGCGGCACGTCAGGCGAGCTCGTTGTTCCACATCGACAGCGCGGCGCCGATGGCCATGTGCATGTCCAGGTACTGGTACGTGCCCAGGCGACCGCCGAAATGCACGTCGCGCTCCCCCTTGGCGAGCTCGCGGTACGCGAGCAGGCCGGCGCGGTCGGCGGCGGTGTTGACCGGGTAGTACGGCTCGTCCTCGCGCGTGGCGAACCGCGAGTACTCGCGCATGATGACCGTCTTGTCGGTCGGATAGCGGTCCGCGCGCTCGGGGTGGAAGTGCTTGAACTCGTGGATGCGCGTATACGGGACGTCCGCATCGGCGTAGTTCATCACCGGTGTGCCCTGGAAGTCAGCGACCTCGAGCACCTCCTCCTCGAAGTCCAGCGTGCGCCACGACAGCTCCCCTTCCGCGAAGTCGAAGTACCGATCGACCGGACCGGTGTAGACGATGGGCACCTGGCCCACCGTGGCCTTCTTGTTCAGCGGCTGGCCTTCGTCGAAGTAATCCACCCCGAGCTTGATGTCGATGTTGGGGTGGTCGGCCATGCGCTCCAGCCACCGGGTGTATCCGTCGACCGGGAGGCCCTCCCACGTGTCGCTGAAGTAGCGGTTGTCGTAGTTGTAGCGCACCGGCAGACGGCTGATGACCTCGGCGGGAAGACTCTTCGGGTCGGTCTGCCACTGCTTCGCGGTGTAGTCGCGGATGAACGCCTCGTACAGGGGCCGACCGATCAGGCCGATCGCGCGCTCCTCGAGGTTCTGTGCCTCCCGCGGGTCGAACTCGCCCGCCAGCTCGTGCACCACGGCACGCGCTTCATCCGGCGAGTACGCAGCCTGGAAGAACTGGTTGATCGTGCCGAGGTTGATCGGCAGCGGGAAGACGACGCCCTTGTGGTTGGTGTAGACCCGGTGTACGTAAGAGGTGAACTCCGTGAAGCGGTTGACGTACTCCCAGACCGTCGCATTGGACGTGTGGAAGAGGTGCGCGCCGTAGCGGTGGACCTCGATGCCGGTCGTCGCCTCGTCCTCGCTGTACGCGTTGCCGCCGATGTGATGACGGCGATCGATGACGGTGACCTTGCGACCGTGGGCGGCCGCACGCTCGGCGATCGTGAGACCGAAGAAGCCGGAGCCGACGATGAGAAGATCCATACAGGGGGTACTTTCGCTCGAGCGCACGAAGCGCGCACATGTACGCTCCACTGTATCTGCGAGAGCCTGAGCACAATGTCAGGCGATGGTTCCTATGCTGGGTACGGTGACCGTCGATATCATGCTCCCCTTCTGGGGTGAGCCGGAGCTGCTGTTCGCGACAGTGGCATCCGTTCGCGCGCAGAACGACCCGGAGTGGCGCCTGACGGTCCTCGACGACGGCTACCCCGATGCCCGCGTCGCCGAGCATTTCCGGTCGATCGACGACGCCCGCATCCAGTACGTCCGCCGTGAGCACAATGCCGGCATCGTCGAGAACTTCCGCGCCAGTGTGGCTCGCGCAACCGCCGAGTACCTCACGGTGCTGGGCAGCGACGACCTGCTGCATCCCGACTACGTGTCCCATATCCATGCCACCGTCGAGCGTCATCCCGGCGTCGACGTCATCCAGCCGGGCGTGGTCGTCATCGACGCCCTGGGCCGACGCCACACCCCCCTCGTCGACCGCGTCAAGCACGCCCTCGCCCCCCGCACCGCCCACGGCGACGTGACGATGCACGGCGAGCACCTGGCGACGAGCCTGGTGCGTGGTGATTGGCTCTACTGGCCCTCGCTCGCTTTCAAGACCGCATCGATCCAAGCCCACGACTTCCGCGACGACCTGCCGATCATCCTCGACCTGGCGATCCTGCTGGACCTCGTCTTCGAAGGCGCCACGCTGGTGGCCACGGCGGACGAGGTGTTCAGCTACCGCCGTCACCGGGCGAGCGCGTCACAGACATCACTGCTGGACGGTCGCCGCTTCGAGGACGAGCGGCGGTTCTACCAGGAGGTGGCCGAGCGCGCGGGTGCGGCGCGCTGGGTCTCCACCGAGCGCGCGGCGCGTCGACGCGTGCTGTCTCGACTGCATGCCCTCGCGGAGCTGCCGCACGTCGTGCGACATGGCACGGCCGCCGGGCGCGCGGCCGCCCTGCGGCACATCTTCCGCTGACTAGCGGCGCAATGCCTCGCGCCAGGCGCGCAGCAGCATCCATCGCGCACGGAGGACCGCTGCGAGTCCCCGTGGTCGCGACGGAGAGGTGTTGTCGGCGTGCAGCCGCCGCCGGATGGTCGGCTGTTCGATGTGCACGAGCAGCCCCTGCGCGTTGCCGAACGTCGCCAGCCACAGATCATGGGACTCGGTGAGGAACGAGGGGAAGGGCAGCACCCGGTCGACGACGTCACGGCGCACCGCCATGGCACAGCCGAAGTAGGGCGCGACACCCGCCAGGATGCGCAGCTCATTGCGCAGCCGCTGCCGGGAACGCCGGGCGGACAGGCGCCACGGCACGCGCCGGATCGGCGAGCGCAGCGGCGCGTCCGAGCCCAGCAGCACGAGATTGGATGCCGCGACGGCCCCCTCCTGCAGGGCGCGCACGAAAAGCGCGCGCCTGCCGGGGATCCACACGTCGTCCTGATCGGCGAGCATGACGATGTCACCGCCGGCCAGCCGCATCGCCTCCTCGAAGGTGCGCACGTATCCGTGATTGACCGCGCGCGGATGCAGCGTGATGCGAGGATCCGCGATGCGGCGGATGACGTCGACGGTATCGTCCCGCGACGCGTCGTCGACGATGACGAGTTCGTCCTGGGGCTCGAGTTCAGTGAGGATCGAGCGGATCTGCTCCCCGACGAACGCCGCACCGTTGTAGGTCGCCATGCACACGCTGACCCGAACCTCGTTCACGAGGGCACCTCCTGCAGCCCGCGCAGCTCCCGCAGCAGCACGACGATCTGGTACGACGCCACGCACAGCTCCGAAACCGCCACAGCCCAGGCGACCAGCGGGACGGACCCGGCCGCTGCGAAGGCGAGGATCAGGGGCGCACCGACGCCCGCGCCGATCACCGTGGACACCGCCAGCGCCCGCACCCGGCCCACGACGACGAGGCAGGCGTAGCCGACCACGGCGGAGGTGCCGACGCCGACGAAGGCGATCCCCAGAGGCAACGAGATGGAGAAGGGCACCTCGAGTGTGCCGCCCGAGAGCAGCCTCGACGCGAACGGCGACAGCGTCGCGACGAGGATGCCGGCGCTCACCCCGATCGTGACCGCCGCCCCCGTCGCGGCACGGGCACGGCGCACCAGATCGGCCTGCGGGTCGGGCACCCAGCCCTGGAAGAACTGCTGGATGGGGAGGAAGGCGATCGAGGCGTACTTGAACAGCCGATCCGCCATGGCGTAGACCGGCAGCAGCGCCGGCACGAAGATCTGCACGGCGACCGCGGGCAGGGTGACATACAGCGTGCTGGTGGCGGTGGCCGTCACGGCGTGCCGCTGCTCGGCGAGTACCACGCGCAACGGACGCCGACTGCCGGCATCGGCCACCGCTGCGGTGCCGCGCAGGGCGGCGCGCGCGTCGAGCGTGACGGCCACGACGTAGCCGAGACCCTGGCCGACGAGGAACGCCCACATCTGGCCGGTGAGGAGGGCGCCCGCGACCCCCACCACCGTTCCGCACATGGTGGGCACCGTGTCGCACAGGAAGAGGCGCATCGGACGCGCCTGACCGGTGAAGTACCAGCTCGCGCCGAGGTGGGGAAGCAAGTACACCACGGCGCCGAGCACCGACGTCAGCACCTCGCCGCGCGTCAGCAGCAGCAGCACGAGCGCCGCCGACGGCACGGCGACGGCGTAGAGCTGAAGGCGCACCCGGAGTGATTCGCGATACAGCCGAGGCTGTCCGTCGGCCGGAGTGGACGCGACCATGGCGGCCCCGGTGGCACCCCACCCGAAGGCGACCAGCACTCCCCCCAGCTGCCCCACGATCTGCACCAGGACGAGGATCCCCCACGACTCCGGTCCCAGGGCAGGCACCAGCAGCGGCATCGCGAGGATGCCGAGCAGGCTCGCGGCGCCCACCGAGAGCGAGAACCCGCTGATACGTCCCACCACCGCCGCGAACGGCCGCGCCCTCATTCCGCCCCACCTTCCGGACGCAGCGGCGCATTCCAGCGGACGGCCGCCGCGATGGGCGCCAGCGCGGCCGGCATCCGGCCCATGCGCCCACGGACCGCGGCCACGACCGCGGCGCGATACACCCGCCACAGCGCCCGCCGGGGCTGGGCCACGACGAGCGCGTTCGCGAAATGGAGCCCGTCCAGCACGGTGTCGCGGAGGATCTGAGCCGGGGCCGTGCCGAAGTGCTCCCTGTTGAGCACCAGCCGATTGCGGACCCGGTAGAAGTAGCGGAACGGCGTGCTGAGGGTCACCTCCGGAGGAATGCCGGGCAGCCGCACGGGGCGCCCGAAGATCAGCCGCTCGTATTTCGCGCCCAGCGCGTGCCCGAGCCTCAGACCCTCGACTGCTGCCACGCGGTAGCCGGCGGCACGCAGCCGAAGCTCGAACTCGGTGTCCACCAGGTCGATGAAGAAGTCCTCGCGCAGACCCCCCACGGCTTCGAACGTGCTGAGGGGCACGAGCATGCCGGACTGGATCACGTTGGCGGCATCCGAGATCCCGTCGCGCATCGGTCCGCGAGCCTGGCGCACGGCGGCGAAGAACTCCGGGACCAGTGCGCCGATCACGCCGTCAGCGGCACGCGCCGCCCCCTCCGCCAGCGCGGACACGAAGCCGTCCGGCACCACCGAATCCTGGTCGAGCGTCACCACGTGGGTGGCGCCGTGAGAACGGGCGACGTCGACTCCGCGGTTCAATGCGGCGGCGATTCCTCGGTTCGTCGGGAACACCACGACCTCGGCGCCCAGGTGCGAGAGGCGGTCGAGGACCGGCGCGGCGGTCGGGCCGGAGCCGTCGTCGACCACGACGACACCGTCGACCTGCGGACGGACCGAGGACACAGCCCGCTCGGCCTGATCACCAGGGCGGAAGGTCGATACCACCGCCCACACCGACGGCGCGCTCATGCGCACCCGCCGGGGTGAGCACGCCGTGCGTGCGGGTTCGGACGAACGAGGGCGTCACGTGACAGGGGCATGGCCCACCTAGACTATCCTCACTCGCTGTGCCGCCGGTCGGCGGGGGAAGGCGAGATGGATGGATCCGCGAGGCGCGATCGTGCTGGCCGCATATCGGCCCGACGAGGAGCTTTTCCGCCGGCAGTTGCGGTCCCTGCAGGCACAGACCGTGACCTCCTGGGAGTGCATCGTCTCCGTCGACGGTGACCGTGAACCCGTCGAGACCCTCGTCCGCGACGCCACCGGCGACGACCCCCGCTTCCATGTCATCGGCGACGGTTCGCGACGCGGTTTCTACGGCAATTTCGAGCGCGGGCTGAGGGCGGTGCCGGCCGACGCGGCCTGGGTCGCGCTGTGCGATCAGGACGACCGGTGGGATGCCGACAAGCTGGCCGTGCTGCTCCCGCATCTCAGCGACGTCTCAATGGTGTCGGGCCAGGCGCGGATCACCACCTACCCCGAGGAATCGGTGTCGGGCCGCACGGAACGGATCGACGCGGACGCAGCGACCATCGTGCTGTCCAACCAATTCACGGGATCCCTCTGCGTGTTCGACCGTGAGATCCTCGCCACCGCGCTGCCGTTCCCGCACGTACACACGCGCGTGGCGACGCATGACCACTGGCTCGCCGTCGTCGCCGGGGCCTATCGCGGTACCAAGGTCACCGATCGGATCGTGCAGGACTACGTGCAGCATTCCGCCAACGTCTACGGCGACCCGAGCGCACTGCGAAGCTCCGGTGTGGCGGCCTCAGTGAGAAACGTGCTGTCCCAGGCCCGCCGCTACGAGGGGTCCGCCTCTCCCGCCGCAGTCGCCCGCATGACCTTCTGGACCTACGTCGGGTGGCGGCAGCTCATGGTGGACACACTCCGACTGCGAACCGGCGCCGTCGATCCGCGGTTGGACGCCCTCTTCGGGACGGGTCGACGACACCGTGCACTGACGCGGTTCCTGCGCCTTGCCGTGCAGACGCAGACCGTCCCTCGGCGCTTCGCCCTCGAGTACCGTGCCAGCTGGTGGGCGGGCGCGGTCACGGCTGGACGGCGCCGAGCCCGGGCTGCAGCGTCCGCTCAGTCGGGGGTCGCGCCTTCCTGACCGCCATCGAGGGCGTCGACGCGCGTGGCCAGCATCTCCACCTGCGTGCGCAGGATCGCCGACTCCTCGGCGAGCTTGCGGACCTCGTCCTCAGCCGCGCTGAGCTCCCACGACAGGTGCAGCGCGACGCCGAGCAGAAGCAGGATGGCCATGGCGAACAGCAGGTTCGAGGGCACGAGCACGCCCGAGAAGCGCGCCAGGCCCTCGAGCAGCCCCGGGAACAGCCCGATGATCAGTACGGCGAGCGCGATCACCAGCCAGAGCACGGCGTACTTCTCACGCAGCCGGCGCGTCAGCAGCATCCACATGACGAACACGAGAATGAGCAGCGCGAGGCCGATCCCGGCGATGACGATCATATGGGGCTCTCCTCTCCGGGGCGCCGTACCGCGCGACGCATGAGCGCCAACGTCAGCGCGAAGCTCGAACGCAGCAGGTACACGGTCGCGCCGAGCGGACCCTGGCTCGGACGGCCGAACGCCCGCGGACGCATCGCCACCGGGACCTGCGTGACGGTCAGGCCGGCATGCACGGCGGCGACCAGCGAATCCAGGGTGTCCCCGAGATACTCCTCCGGGTAGTAGCGCACGTATTGATCGATCGCGCGCGCGTTCGCCGCCCGGAACCCGCTCGTGACGTCGGTGAGGCGGGTGCCCGCGACGCGCGAGACGACCTTCGCCAGGACGACCATGGCCCACCGGCGGGGACCGCGCACCGAGTAGTCCCCCACTTCGGCGAAGCGCGCACCGATGGCGATGTCGGCACGGCTCAGGCCGGCGAGGACTCTGCCGATGTCGGCGGGGTCGTGCTGACCGTCGGCGTCGACCTGGATCGCGCGTCCGTAGCCCAAGCGCTGCGCGTAGGCGAAGCCGGTGCGCATCGCACCGCCGACCCCCAGGTTGAACGGGAGCGAGAGCACGACCGCGCCGGCGGCGCGTGCGACGGCGGCGGTCTCGTCCGTCGAGCCGTCATCGATCACGACGACGTCGAATTGCGGACCGGTGTCTTTGATCTCGCGCACCGTCGCTCCGACGTTGCGCTCCTCGTTCCACGCCGGCACGAGGACCAGCACACGGTCGGCGTTCGTGGGTTCTGTCATTCGCAAAGGCCTTTCACGGTCACCCACGCCCGCAGGCGATGACCTCAAAGAGTTTGGCATCCCCCTGCTGATCCACCAGACGCACCGCCGGGGACGACGCGAGATCGGTCAGCCCGGGGAGCGCATTGTCGCCGCCGTGCACCTCGCGCGAGCCGAAGTCGAGCACGTACCCCACGTCGAGCGCGTCGACGGCCGCGCAGACGGTCGGATCGGTCGCGGCGTCACGCAGAGCGTCGTTGACTTCGGCCATCTCCTCCGAGACGTCCATGAGGATGTGCGGCATGAGCACATCGCGGCCGCTGTAGGCGTAGGCGAGTCCTGCACCGGTGTACGGGTTGCCGGCGATGACGTCACCTTCGGGCACGTGCTCGTCGAGACGCTCGAGCAGCGCTGCCTCGTCGGCGCTGAGCAGCAGCGCGTCCGGCCCCATGTCGAAGCTGTCGTGAGCCTGCTGCACGGCGGCCTGCAGCGCGGGCTGCGCAGCGGCCACCAGCAGGAGCGCAGCGGCGGTGCCGAGGACGGCCCGTCCGCGAGAGGACAGCTGCAGGCGTCGCGACATCCATCGGGCGGTGCGCGCGTAGCCGAACGCCGCGAGCGGCGCGAGCGCGATGGCCGCCAACGCCGCCAGACGTGGCCAGTTGTTGTACCAGCTCCCGGTCAGCGCGTCTCGCAGGTTGCCCCACGGCGAAGAGGTCACGACGAGGAAGAGGACGATTCCGATCAGCCACATTCCGACGAGCACGAGGCTCGTGCGCGAGCGCTCGACGACCGCCCACAGCAGCCCGAGGACCACCCCCACCGCCGCGACCACGGCCGGTACCGGGTAGTAGAGCGTCACCGTCAGCGCCTCCCCCAGTGCGGAGAGCGGATCGGTCACCGTCGGCCACTGCCGAGTGGGAAGAGGGGGCCGCAGCAACTTCAGCAACAGGAGTCCGACACCCGCGTAAGCGAAGAACCCCAGGACGACGAGGATCCGCCGGCCCGCGGATGCCGCGCTCGCCCATGCCCGCCAGGCGAAGACCAGAGCCAGGGGAACCGAGAGCGCCAGCCAGGCGACGAACCCCCCGGGGTGGGCCAGCGCGACACCGGGGACGATCCCCGCGACGACGAGCGCCCACCAGCCCGGCGCGAGGCTCCCGCCGACACCGACGCCCAGAAGTCGCGCCGTCGCTGCGAGAGCGGCCGGCACCAGAGACAGAGCCAGCTGGTACGGGTACAGCACCCCGTAGTCCATGGGCAGGAACGGGAACGCGGGTACCGCGACAGCCGCGATCGCGGCACTGACGGTGACCGACAGGCCCGGCCCGGCCAGCGTGCGGGCGAGGAGCATGATCCCGGCCGGCCACACGACCGCCGCGATCAGGAGCGTCTGAGCGGTGACCACGACGGGGATGGAGGCGCCAGACAGCTGCACGACGAGAGCCGCCGTGGCGTGCCAGGCGGCGGGATAGAAGGGAACGCCGCCTCCCGGGCTCGTCATCTGACCGATCTGCAACGCGGAAGCGGTCCCCTCATCGAGGATGTAGCGGATGGCGTTGAGGTGGAAGACGTTGTCGAAGGTCTGCGAGATCGCATCCGGCGCCCCCACGAGCTGCATGACCCGCAGCGCGATCACGGTCGCCGCCGCTGCCAGCGCGACGAACGTCCATACGCCCCGAGGCCCGGGGGACGCTGCGGCGTCGCGGCCGAAGGGGCGGCGGCCCGAGCGACGCGCCAGCACGACGCGCAGCAGCACGACAGCGACCGCGATCAGTCCCGCGCAGAGGATGACGGGCACGACCGTCCATCGCAGTCCCACCATCGGGGCGAGTGTGCTCGCTACCCCGATCGCCGTCGTGGTGAAGGCGGGGGCCACCCCCACCGACCAGAGGCCACGCAGACCGATGATGCGTGCAAGGCCGACGCCGACCACCGCGTACAAGAGGAAGAGCACGAGCATCGAGCTCAGCAACTGGATCACCACTGCGGAGGGATGCCTTTCTCTTCATGCCGGGGACGCTCCAGGCTAACGCGGCCTCATGAGGCTCTCCTGTCAGCGGGTCCGGGCGTGTGTGACACGATGGACGGATGAAGGGCATCATCCTGGCCGGCGGGTCCGGCACGCGGCTGCACCCGATCACCCTCGGCGTCTCCAAGCAGCTGATCCCGGTGTACGACAAGCCGATGGTCTACTACCCGCTGTCGACCCTCATGCTGGCGGGCATCGACGAGATCCTCATCATCACCACTCCGCATGACGCACCGTTCTTCGAGCGTCTCCTGGGCGACGGGTCGCAGTTCGGCATCTCCCTGTCGTTTGCTCAGCAGCCGTCGCCGGACGGACTGGCGCAGGCCTTCACCATCGGCGCCGACTTCATCGGCGACGACAAGGTGGCCCTCGTCCTCGGCGACAACCTCCTCTATGGACCCGGCCTCGGCTCGCAGCTGAAGCGCTACGCCGATGTCGAGGGTGGCGCTGTCTTCGCCTACTGGGTGGCGGAGCCCTCTGCCTACGGCGTGGTGGAGTTCGACGACGCCGGCGTCGCGGTGTCGCTCGAGGAGAAGCCCGCCCACCCCAAGAGCAACTACGCCGTTCCCGGACTGTACTTCTACGACAACGACGTCGTCGAGATCGCCCGCAATCTGTCGCCCTCACCGCGCGGTGAGTACGAGATCACCGACGTCAACCGTGCGTACCTCGAGCGCGGCAGGCTGCAGGTGGAAGTCCTCCCTCGCGGTACCGCGTGGCTCGACACCGGGACGTTCGACCAGATGACGGACGCCGCCGAGTACGTCCGCACGATCCAGCGACGCACCGGGCTGTCGATCGGCGTGCCCGAAGAGGTGGCGTGGCGGCAGGGATTCCTCTCCGACGCGCAGCTGCGTGAGCGTGCGGAGAAGCTGGTGAAGTCCGGGTACGGCACGTACCTGCTGGAGACGTTGGAGAGAGGCCACTGATGTCGAAGCTGCTCGTGACCGGCGGTGCCGGCTTCATCGGTTCCAATTTCGTGCACCACGTCGTGGAGCACACCGACCACCACGTGACGGTGCTCGACAAGCTCACGTACGCGGGCAACCGCGCGTCGCTCGCGGGCCTGCCGGAGGACCGCGTGCGGTTCGTGCAGGGCGACATCGCTGACGCTCCCCTCGTGGACGAGCTGTTCGCCGACACGGATGCCGTCGTGCACTACGCCGCCGAGTCACACAACGACAACTCGCTGCACGACCCGCGGCCGTTCCTGGACACCAACATCGTGGGCACCTACACGCTGCTCGAGGCCGCCCGCAAGCACGACGTGCGCTTCCACCACATCTCCACCGACGAGGTATACGGCGACCTGGAGCTCGACGACCCCGCACGGTTCACCGAGTCGACGCCCTACAACCCGTCGTCGCCGTATTCCTCCACCAAGGCCGGCAGCGACCTGCTCGTGCGCGCGTGGGTGCGCTCTTTCGGCGTCCAGGCCACGATAAGCAACTGCTCCAACAACTACGGGCCCTACCAGCACGTGGAGAAGTTCATCCCGCGCCAGATCACGAATGTGATCCGCGGCATCCGTCCCAAGCTCTACGGCAACGGCGAGAACGTGCGCGACTGGATCCACGCAGACGACCATTCCTCCGCGGTGCTGACGATCCTCGACAAGGGCGTCATCGGCGAGACCTATCTCATCGGCGCCGACGGCGAGAAGGACAACAAGACGGTCATCGAGCTCATCCTCCAGCTGATGGGCCAGCCTGCGGACGCCTACGACCACGTCACCGACCGCGCCGGCCACGACCTGCGCTACGCCATCGACTCGACCAAGCTGCGCACCGAGCTCGGCTGGACTCCCCGGTTCCAGGACTTCGAGGCCGGATTGGCCGCGACCATCGACTGGTACCGGGAGAACGAGGACTGGTGGGCACCGGCCAAGGACGGCGTCGAGGCGTTCTACGCGGCGAAGGGTCAGTGAGCGTGACGGAGTACGGCAAGGCCCTGCAGCCGACCGAGACCGGCATCCCGGGCCTCGTCGTCTGGGATCTGCCGGTGCACGGCGACAATCGCGGCTGGTTCAAGGAGAACTGGCAGCGCGAGAAGATGACCGCCGCCGGTCTGCCCGACTTCGGCCCGGTGCAGAACAACATCTCGTTCAACGACGCCGTCGGCACGACGCGCGGCATCCACGCCGAGCCGTGGGACAAATGGGTGTCGGTCGCGACCGGTCGCATCTTCGGCGCGTGGGTGGACCTCCGCGAAGGACCCACGTTCGGCGCGGTCTACACCGCCGAGCTCGACCCGTCGAAGGCGATCTTCGTCCCGCGCGGCGTCGGCAACTCCTACCAGACGCTCGAGCCCGACACCGCGTACACGTACCTCGTCAACGACCACTGGTCCCCCGACGCGCAGTACACGTTCCTGAACCTGGCCGATGAGACAGCCGCGATCGCCTGGCCGATCCCGCTCGACCAGGCGGAGCTCTCGGCGAAGGACGCCGCACACCCGCGCCTGGCCGATGTCACCCCCGTGCCGCCGAAGAAGCTCCTCGTCCTCGGCGCAGCCGGCCAGCTCGGCCGGGCGCTGCGGGCCGAATACGGCGACGCGTCGCACATCGAGTACGCCGACCGCGCGGAGCTCGACCTGACGGCCCCGGGGCTGGAGTCCGCGCGCCGCTGGCGGGAGTACGACACCGTCATCAACGCCGCGGCCTACACCGCCGTCGATCTCGCCGAGACGGCGGAGGGCCGGGCGGATGCCTGGGCGGCGAACGTCACCGGCGTGGGCGCTCTCGCCAGAGTCGCGGCCGCCAACGGCATCACGCTCGTCCACGTGTCCAGCGACTACGTCTTCGACGGCACCAAGGCGAGCGGTTACACCGAGGACGACGCGATCGCACCGCTCGGGGTCTACGGACAGACGAAGGCCGCCGGCGACGCGCTCGTGGCGACGGTCCCCCGGCACTACATCGTCCGGACGAGCTGGGTCATCGGCGAGGGCGGCAACTTCGTGCGCACGATGGCGTCGCTGGCCGGTCGCGGCATCGACCCGAAGGTCGTCGACGACCAGGTGGGACGGCTCACCTTCACCGATGACATCGCTCGCGGCATCCGCCACCTGCTATCGGTGCATGCGCCTTACGGCGTCTACAACCTCACCGGCGGCGGAGCCGCCGAGTCGTGGGCGGACATCGCTCGGCGGGTGTTCGAGATCACCGGCAACGATCCCGCCCGCGTGACGCCGGTCAGCACGGAGGAGTACTTCCGCAGCGCCACCGGCCCCGTGGCTCCCCGGCCGCGCAACAGCGAGCTGGAACTGACGAAGATCGAGCGGGCCGGATTCACGCCGACCGATGCCGGCGAGGCGCTCGTCCGCTACCTCCGCGGCTGACAGCCCGGCTCGACGGACGGCCTTCCGCCGGACGTGCGGTCAGGCCGCACCGACGACGATACGCGGCACGCCGGCCCACGCGGCGGGGTCGGTGGCGTTGCGGCCGTCGACCAGAAGACGGATGCCGGGCAGGTCCGCGGGCCCGAACGCACGGTAGTCCGCGTGATCGGTCTGCAGGACGGCGAGGTCCACGTCGGCGCCGGTCGCGTATGGCTCGAACCCGAGGGCGCGCAGCTCGTCGTCGGAGTACAACGGGTCGTGCACCGTGACCGTCGCCCCGCGAGTACGCAGGGCCTCCACCGTCGGGAAGACGCCGGAGAACGCCGTCTCCTTCACGCCGCCTCGGTACGCGGCGCCGAGGACCACGGCGCGCAGGCCTTCCAGCGAGCCCAGCAGGCCCTCCGCCTGAGCGACAAGACGCTCCGGCATCGAGGCGTTCAGCAACCGGGCGGTGCGCACGATGTCCGCGTCCGGGTCGGTGGACAGGTACAGCCGCGGGTACACCGGGATGCAGTGGCCGCCGACGGCGATGCCGGGCCGGTGGATGTGCGAGTACGGCTGCGAGTTGCACGCCTCGATCACCTGGTAGACGTCGATGCCGTGCGCCGCAGCGAAGAGGCCGAACTGGTTGGCCAGTCCGATGTTCACATCGCGGTACGTCGTCTCCGCCAGCTTCGCCATCTCGGCGGCTTCCGCGGACCCGAGATCCCACACCCCGTTGGGGCGCGCAAGGTCGGGTCGCTCATCGAACTGCAGGACCGCCTCGTAGAACTCACGGGCGCGCTGCGCGCCGGCATCCGAGAGACCGCCGATGAGCTTGGGGTACTTGCGCAGGTCGGCGAAGACACGGCCGGTGAGCACGCGCTCGGGTGAGAACACGAGGTGGAAGTCCTCCCCCTCGGTCAGCCCGGACCCCTCTTCGAGCATGGGCTTCCAGCGGCCGCGGGTCGTCCCCACCGGGAGCGTCGTCTCGTAGGACACGAGGGTGCCGGGAGTGAGGTGCTCGGCGAGCGACCGGGTCGCGGCATCCATCCATCCGAAGTCCGGTTCCCACGTGGTGTCGTTGACGAACAGCGGCACCACCAGCACGACGGCGTCGGCGCCGGGGATCGCCTCGGCGTAGTCGGTCGTCGCGCGCAGCCGGCCCGCGGGGACCAGCTCGCTGAGCTTCTCCTGCAGATGGGCTTCGCCGGGGAAGGGCTCGCGCGCCGCGTTGATCTCCGCGACCGTCGTCGGGTTGACGTCCACGCCGATCACTTCGTGACCGGAATCGGCGAACTGGACGGCGAGGGGGAGCCCGATCTTTCCGAGGGCGACGACGGCGATGCGCATGGGTTCCATCCTATGCGGCGCCCGCGGCGCGGCAGCCGGGGCGCCGCCTGGTCAGGCGGTCAGGATGTCGATCACGCGTTGCGCCGCGTGGCCGTCGCCGTAGGGGATCGCGTCGGTCGCGGGGGGACGGGGCCGGGTGACCCCGGCCGCGATCTCCGCAGCCGAGCCGGCCAGCACGTTCCAGCCCAGTTGGACGGTCTCAGACCACTCCGTCTCCGTGCGCACTGTCGTACACGGCACGCGAAGCAGGAAAGCCTCCTTCTGCAATCCGCCCGAGTCGGTGACGACACCAGCGCTATGCAGCACGGTGGCGATGAGGTCCGGGTAGCTGAGCGGGCCATGGGGAATCAGGGAGCCCACCGCCAGCGAGATGCCGTGCTCGGCCGCCTTGGCCACGATTCTCGGGTGCGCCAGCAGGACGGTCGGCTTATCCAGCCCCGCCAACGCCGCGGCGACCTCGGAGAGGCGTCTGGGATCGTCGGTGTTCTCGGCGCGGTGGATCGTCGCGACATAGTGATCCCCGGTTTCCAACCCCAGTTCCGCAGCGATCGGGGACGGCCGATCCGCGACCTCATTTCGGACGTCGAGCAGCACATCCGTCATCACGTCGCCGACGAGCACCGCGCGTCCCGCCAAGCCTTCCCGCGCCAGGTGGTCCACGGCCACCTGTGTGGGCGCGAGGAGGAGATCTGCGGCGTGGTCGGTGAGGACGCGATTGTGTTCCTCGGGCATCCGGCGGTTGAAACTGCGAAGACCTGCCTCAAGGTGCGCGACAGGCAGGTGCATCTTCACGGCAGCCAGCGTCGCGGCGAGTGTGGAGTTCGTGTCGCCGTAGACAAGGACCCAGTCCGGCCGCTGGGCCGCGAGCACGGCATCCAGAGCCGACATCATGTTGCCGGTCTGCACGCCGTGCGATCCACTGCCCACGCCGAGGTGCACGTCGGGTCGGCCGATGCCGAGGTCTCGGAAGAACACCTCCGAAAGCATGGGGTCGTAATGCTGCCCGGTGTGCACGATGACGTGCTCCACGCCGGCCGCACGCGCCGCCGCGTGTATCGGGGCGAGCTTGACGAATTGCGGTCGAGCTCCCACGACGCTGACGATCTTCACTGAGTCTCCGATCTGCGGGTCACCAGTTCGGCGAGGAGATCGCGGGCGAGCGCCCGCTCACGCTCGAAACTGAGCTCGAGGGCCGCCGCGTGCGCGTTCGCCTTGTACGCCATGATTCGTTCCGGCGTGAGCATGGACAGCGAACGCACGCACGCGTCGACGCTGAAGTCATCGCTGACGACACCGAGATCGTATTCCGTGACCACCCGCTGCATCTCGATGGTGGGACCGATGGCGACCGCCAGCCGCGCCTGGACGAAGTCGAACAGCTTGTTCGGGAGCGTCAGGCGCGCGTTTGTGTGGACCGGCGGAATCCAGAAGACTCCAACGTCGTACGCGTTGAGAGTCGCCGGTAGATCGGCGGGGGGAACGGGGTCGTGGAAGACGATCCGAGGATCGCCCCCGGCGCGCTCCTTCAGCTGAGCGAGGTATCGGCCTCCGTCGGCCGCTGGCACGAGATACAGGTCGAGGGTGAACCGGTCATCCAGCGCGCGGACCGCATCGATCATGGTCTCGAGGCTGCGCCCGAACACCGCCCCTCCGCTGTGCACGAGCCGGACCCTCCCTGGCTGGACCGGGACGGGGTCCAGAGTCGAGTACGGCGCGGCGTTTCGCATGACGGCGGGCAACACACCGAACCGTCGGAAATACAGCTCGGCGATCTCGCCGCCCACGGTCGTGACCACGGCGGCGCGCGGCAGATAGGTGCGGCAGAGGTGGACCATGAAGGGCGCGACGAGCAGACGCCAGGACAACACGTGCGTGCGCTCTTCCGGCGCCCACTCGTGCATGTCCGCCCACACGGGAGCGCCGCCGGCGAGGGCGAAGGCGAGACCGAGCACGCGCGCGTCGTTGGCGACGACGAGATCGAAGTCCCGCCCCCGAAGGCGCTCGTGCGCGTACGCCACGCCCGGTGCGGCGATTTCGACGGCACGGAATCGCCGGAGTGCGAGCCGCGCGACCCCGAGCGGTGTCTGCGGCAGCGACGGTCGGTCGTCGGGCACCCGGATGTGCTCCGCCACTCCCGGCGGGGCCTCGCCATAGCCGACGGTGGTCACCTCGCCGTATTCCCGCAGAACCTCGATCTGGCGCAGGACCCGCGCGTCACGATTGATCGGGGAAAGTGAGATGCACAGGATGCGCGTCATGCCACCACGTCCCTGTAGATCGCCTCTAGCTCCTCCGCGCTGGCGGTGAGACTGCGCTCTGCCGTCACGAATCCCCGTGCCCGCGCGCCGATAGCCGCACGCTCGTCCACCGTCATATCCAGGGCCTCCCGCAGCCTGTCCGTCAGCGCGGCGACATCGCCCTCCGCCACCAGCCATCCCGTGTCGCCGTCCCGCAACATCTCGGCGGTGCCGCCACTGTCGTAGGCGAGCACCGGGGCACCGCATGCTTGTGCCTCGAGCAAGACCAACCCTGCGGCTTCGCGCGCGATGCCGTTGAGCCGCGTGGGCAGGACCACGACGTGGGCCTGCCGCATTTCCTCCCGCACCTGCTCGGCCGAGCCGCCGCCGAGCACGCGCACGTGCGAATGCGTTGCAGCCGCCGCTTCGAGTCGCGCTCGGGCACTGCCCTCACCCAGGAAAGTGAGCGCGTGCGGGCGGTCCTGGACGGCCTGAACAGACGCCTCAAGCAGATCGAAGACGCCTTTGGTCTCGACGATCCGCCCGACGAACAGCACGACGGGGACATCCGCCCGCGGTGCCGGTGTCGGCGCGGGCGTGAAGAAATCGGTGTCGATTCCCTGGTAGTGAACACGGATACGCTCCGGCGGCGCGCCACCGTTGACCGCGACGTCGGCGATGTAGCGACTGACCGCCAGAATCCTGTCGGACTCGGCGAAGGCGCGGCGCACCTGACGCGTGAGCCGCGCGAGCGCGAGACGTCCGGGCACCGTGCGGGAGGAGGCGGGTGTCATCGGAACGAAGGCGTCACCACCGTGCACCGTCGTGATCAATGGCGTCGTCTCGTCTCGGGCGGCAGCGGCGGCGGCCGAGCCGTATGCGAAGTGCTGGTGGATGACGTCCGGATTCCAGGACCGGATGTCGCGCGCCGTTCGGCTGGCGAGAAGAGCGCCCGCCTGTTCGCGGCGGCGCACCGGCCACGAATCCGCGACGGGCAGGTGCCGCGCGAGCGTGTCCTCGATCTCGATGGTGGCGCGCGCGGCGGGATCGACGATGTGTGCGGCGCCCGTGAAGAACCGGAAGGTGTGCCGGTCCGCCAGCACGCGCGCGTGAGCGAGCGCGAAGTACGTAGGCGGAATCAGCAAAGACCCTTTGGTCAGCGCAACGCGCAAGCTCTACCTCCAGGTGGCGGTGTAATGTGGGAGGACGGCCTAAATGGGCTTCCCGACGCTACACACAGGTCCGATGTGACGCACGAATCCGCACCCCACCTACTCTACGTCGCATGGGGATTCCCGCCGTCACGCAGCGGCGGGGCGTACCGCCTGCTGGCCACCGCCAACGCGTTCGCCGCCGCCGGCTGGGATGTCACCGTCCTGACCGTCCCGCGCGAGGTCTTCATGCGCAGCACCGGCATCGATCCTTCCCTCGAGGCGCGAGTCGATCCGCGCGTGAGGGTGGAACGCATCCCGTTCCCGCACGACGAGACGAATCTCGACCTGCGCACGTGGGGAGCGTTCCGCGCGCACGCACCCGAACTGTGGAACGGGTGGCGCGGCTGGCGGACGGGTCGAGTATTCCCCGAACCGAGGTATGGGCTCTGGCGGACTGAGCTGGAGCGCGCCGCCGAGCGCATCCACGCCGCGAAACCCGTGTCCCTGAGCATCGGCTCGGCGAACCCGAACGTGGTGCACACTGCCGGCTTTCACCTACACCAGCGGTACGGCGTGCCGTTCGTGATGGACTACCGCGACACCTGGCAGCTGGACATGTACTCCGGCCGCCGCACCCTGACCGATCGCAGCCCGGCAGCAGTCTGGGAGCGTCGCCTCGTGGAAGCCGCCGCGGAGGTCTGGTTCGTCAACGAGCCGATCGCGCAGTGGCATCGCGACCTTTACCCCACCGCAGCGCAGAACATCCGCGTCGTTCCCAACGGCTTCGACCGCGCGTTCGTCGGCGACCCCACGCCGCCGCGAGAGGGGCGAGCCGACGGCATCGTCTTCGGCAACATCGGCACGATGACCTCACAGACGCCCATCCCGCAGCTCATCGAGGCGTGGCTCGCCGCTGCGGATGACCTGCCCGGGGCGCGGCTCGATCTGTACGGATATCTCGGCCATCAGGGCGACGACGAAGGCGGCGTCCTCGCCCAAGTCGGACGTGTGACCGACGGGTCGGCGAGGTACCGCGGGCCCGTCGCCAAAGCGGCGATCGCCGACGTCTATGCCACGCTCGACGCTCTGATTCTGCCCCTGGGCACCAGCCGCTTCATGACCAGCGGAAAAGTGTTCGAGTACATGGCGACCGGGCTGCCGATCGTCTCGGTCCACGACCCGGTGCTCGCCGTCAGCGACACCCTGCGCGGATACCCGGGCTGGTTTCCCGCGGCGTCGCTGGACACGTCGGACGTCGCTGAGGCACTCGTGAAGGCCGGCGCCTACGCCGCCACCCAGACGCTTCAGGATCGGCTGGACGCGCGTTCCTGGGCCGACCGTTACGAGCGCTCGCGCATCCTGGCGCCGGTCGTGAAGCGTTGGAGCGAAGAAGCGGCCTCGTCACGCAGCGCGAGCGGCGCGAACGATCACCCCCAGCCCGAGCCCGGAATCACCGACACGAGAACGGCACTGCCATGAGCCGCATCGTTGCCATCGTTTCGCAGCCAGGCGCGATCGCCGGCCTGGGCGATCTCGTCGTCGAGCACGAGGTCGTCATCGTGGGCCCCAGCGGTGAGAACACCGATCACGTTCTGCGGCCCACCCCGCTCCCCTCCATCCTCCGGCGATGGGTCGACGCGGCGTGGCGGAGCCCGGCGGGCAGGAACGCCGTGCGTATCTCTCCCTGGGACACCTCTCGCAGACTTTGGCGAGCGGCCCGCCGTGACCGCCGGCTGCGCTCGCTGATCGCGGGGGCGGATGTCGTCATCGCCGTCGATCGCGATGCCGTGTTCACCGTATGGAAAATGAGCCGTAAGCGCGACGTCGGCCGCGCGTGGACCGCCGTATACGGGACTAACGCCGCGCGCTTCGCCCTCGCGCGCTGAGCCGTCAGGCGCGGGCGATGCGGGCGCGCCCTGCGGGCAGTCCCACGACGGCCGGCACCGGCGCCCCGGCACGCCGGCGGCGGCGGCGTGCCCAGCGCCACGCCGCATAGATGCCGTCGCGTTCATCAGCGATCAACAAGTCGGCGCGCGCGACGACATCCCGAGCCTCGACCGATCGCAGCGTCGCCCGGAAGAAGGCCGCCCCGGGATCGACAGGCGAGAGCCGGCGCAGTGCGCGGCCTGCCGGAGTGCGCAGCAGTATCGCGTCGAGCGCACGCACCGACGAGGACGGGCGCGGTACGACGATGTGCGTTCCAGACCACCCGATAGTCACAATCTCGCTCGTCTCGGGCGCGAGTCGGGCGAGAGTCTGCGCGTCCACGCCCGACGGCGCGAACAGAACCACCCTCACTGCGGCCCGCCTGCGAGTCGTTCCGTGATCTCCCCCACCGCATCGGCGAGCTGGCGGCTCCGTTCCCACTGCGCACCCCACGCGATCGCAGCGGCGCGCTCGCCCGCCGTCGTCCGCAGGGCATCCGCAGCCGCTGCCCGGAAGGCGTCGGCGACGTCCGGCGCCGAGAGAGAGCGTGTGGGATGCCAGTGCGGCGATTCAGCAAGCACCTCGCCGACCGGCGTCTCCGGCGTGTGCACCGACACCACGGGAAGGCCCGTCGCAGCGTACTCGTAGACCTTCCCGCTGGTCACTCCCGGCCCGCTCGGCAGGGCCAGGAGCAGTGCGTCGAATCCTCGGTAGACGTCGAAGACCTCCGAACGTGCCACGGGGCCTTCGTATCTGATCCCGACCCGTCGGGCCTTCGCGAGCGCGTCCCGCAGCTGGGGGCTGCCCTCCGCCGATCTGCCGAGATGGCCGCGGAGCACAAGCCGCGATCCGGCCGGCAGGTCAGGCGCGGCCAGCGCCCACCCGTCCACCACGGCCTCCAGCGGGAAGGCGCCGTAATTGATGGTCCCGATATACCCGAATGTCAGGCCAGTGGGAGCAGGCCTTCTGAGCGGGACTCCGACGTGCTCTGCACCGGCCGCCCCCGCCGGGGCATCGAATCCGTTCCTCACCGTGCGCATGGCAGAAGCTTGCAGGGGGTACTTCTGCTCGTGCCAGCGACGGATGGGGTCGTTGACGAACCACACCTGATGCGCACCGGCGATGAGAGCGCGCTCGCGCTCGCTCTCCTCCGGTGTCAACGTCTCCGGCGGCTTCCCCGTGAAGGTGCGGATCGTCCACGCATCGCGGTAATCCATGACGTACGGCACGCCGGCCACGCGATGCAGTTCCTCACCCGGAACGAAGTCCACAGCGGGCGCTGCGGTGCCCAAAGCGAGTGTGACGGGACTCTCGCGGTGCACCCGCACGGCAGCGCGACGAAGCGCGGGCGCCCACGACCCGTACCACGCCTCGGGGAAGCCTCGCCGATCCCGCCGCAGGCGCAGCTTGGCCCAGAGCTCCGGGAAGCGCGCGCGGAGCCTGCCCCATTCCCCGAGGTCGGTGGAGAGCTCCGGGTGCTCCAAGGGCACCTCCCTGACACGCACGGCGGGATGGACCCCCTTGAGCAACGATTCGTCCGAGACGAGGTTGTCCTGGAACAGCCGTGCAGGAGCGCACAGGACAGTGACTTTCCAGTGTGCTGCGGCGAAGGCATTGGCGATCCCGATCGCGCGGTACACCCCGCTGGTGCGCGCGGGGGCGAACGCCCACGCGGTCAGCAGAAGATGAGGAGTCATCCCTGCTCGACCCCGAGGAACGGAGCGAGCACGCGCGCCGATAGCGCGCCGTCGTGAACCGCGCCGACGAACCCAGGTCCGCGCGCCGCAATGGCCTGGTAATACTCCGGACGCTCGATCACATCGTGGAGGACGTCGTGCAACGTCGCCGGGGTCGCCTCGACGACGGGGACCTCCAGCCCGGTCACGTCCCGCACGTGGTCGCGGACCTGTTCGTGGACGTGGGCGATGACGAGCCTCCCCGCGGCCATCGCCTCAACGGACGTCACGGAGTACATGCCCAGAGCGAACTGTTCGAGCACGATGTCAGCCTCGGAGTACAACCGAGGCATTTCGGCCGACGGCACGCGGAGGACGCGGCGATACTCCAGCGCACCTGCGTCCGCGAGCGCCTCCACCACCGGCTCGATCAGCTGAGTCCCCTTGACCCGCGGATTGGTGGGCGCGTGTACCACGATGGGTCGCTCGCGCGTCAGCACGGGCTCCTCTGTCCACCACTTGGCGGGATCCACGACGATCGGCAGCCAGGTGGAACCGACTCGGTCGAGCAGCATCTCCGGGGTCGAGACGAAGACCGGGCCGCCGACGCGGTCCAGGACACTGTGGTGGAATCGGGCCCGTCGCTCCAGTCCGGCCACCCACTCGGCCGGCGCGTTACGGAAGGGGGACCACTCGTCCAATTCCGCGTGGCGCGACGGAAGACGGATGTCGGTGCCGTGGCACAGCATGCCGACGCGCACGCCCCGCTCGCGGAGGAAGGCGACCTCGCGCGCAACGACCTTGTCGCTCGCGGCACCGAAGAGGGAGGAGACGGCCTCCACAAGCACATGGCTGAACTGCGCGGCGACGGCGTCGCGTTGCCCCATGCCCCACCGCCGAGAGTTGGTGTAGATCGCATCCGACACCTGGTAGTCGTTCGGGAACGCGAGACCGCCGTTGTCCCCCGCCTGCATCGCCACAGCCCTCACCCCGGGAAGCCGCTCAGCTGCGCGAGCCCAGGCGTGGCCCTGCCCCGCGAAGTTGCGCGGGCCGACCATCAGCCGGACAGCCGCATCCGGTGCCGTCACAGGCGGAGGAACGGTCCGAGGATCGAAGCGGGCGCTCGGGGGTCCCACTCGCGCCGTCACCGCCTCGGGCAGGCGCGCACGCGTCAGCCTCCACAGCATGCGCGCACGGGCAGCCAGAGTGTCCGCCATTCCCGTCATGTGAGGCCCGAGAGGCGTGCCTGCAACGCGAAGTCCGGATGGGATCGAACGACCTCGTCGAAGGTTCCCTGTGCCGCGATCGTGCCCTCGCTCATGAAGAGCACCTTGTCCGAGTTGCGGATCGTGGACAAGCGGTGCGCGACGGCGATCACCGTCACCTCGCCATGCAGGTCCCGGATGGCCGCTGTCACGTCGGACTCGGTCTTGGAGTCCAAGGCGCTGGTGGCCTCATCCAGCACCAGAACAAGGGGGTCCGTATAGAGCGCGCGCGCGATGCCCAGCCGCTGCCGTTGCCCGCCGGACAGACTCAGTCCGCGCTCCCCGACGCGAGCGTGGACACCGCCATCGCGCTGGCTGATCGTATCCCAGAGCTGGGCGCGTCTGGCCGCCCGTTCGACGCGCTCGAGGTCGTAGCTGTCGTCCCAGACGAGGGCGATGTTCTGCGCGATGGTCCCGTCGAACAAGGCGACGTCCTGGGGCACGTAGCCGACGCGTGCCCGCCACGCGGCGAGGACCTCGGCGAGCGGCTCGCCGTCGACCGCGATCTTCCCCTGTGTCGGCGTGAGAAGTCCGAGGACGAGGTCGACGAGGGTCGATTTACCGGCCCCGGACGGACCGGCGATGCCGACCGTCGAACCCATCGCGATGTCGAGGTTCAGCCCGTCGACAGCGGGGGTGCTCGAGCCGGGGAAAGTGAAACTCACGTCCGTGAGTGTGAGGTGGCGAGGTTCCGCCGGAAGCGGTCGCCGCCCCAGGTTCTCTTGGGCTTTGAGATACTCCGCAGATGATTGGATGTCATCGATCACGTAGTTGACATACGGTGCGGTGGTCACGGTGCGGGTGATCACCGACTGGAATCCTGTCAGCGCGGGTACGAGGCGGAATCCCGCGATCCCGAAGAGCGCGATGGCCCCGATCGCCTGCTGAGGCCCTTCGGAGCCGCCCATGACGAACGCCGCACCACCGGTGAGCAGGAAGCCCCCGATCACCGCCGAGTCGAAGATGAACCGAGGAACTGCGGAGAGGAAGTTCGAGTTCGACCGGGCGCGCGCCGAGAGTGCCCGCTGTTTCTCCACGACGGCCTCGACCTCCGGCGCCTTCTCACGCAGGGTGATCTCCTTGAGCGCCGACACCATCCCGGAGATGAGGGCGGCCGCGGCCATCTGAGAGTCTCGTGCGACGCGTGCTGCCTGCCTCGTCCGCCCCCCGAGCACGAAATACTGGAGAACCGCGATCCCACACAGGTAAACCGTGGTGATGGCCGCTGTGACGGGCTGAGCGATGAAGATGACGAGGACGACGCCGAGCGAGGTGACCAGCAATCCCGGCAGTGTGGTGATCGGCAGGAGGAAGCCTGAGGTCACATTGGCGACACCTGTGTTCGCCATCTGAACGACCTGAGCCGAGTTGCGACCGAGGCGGTCGGTCCATGGCGCCCGCAGATATGCCGCGAGCAACTGAGCGCCGACGCGCACTTCGAAGTCGGCGAAGCGGCGCGTGGCGATCCATTGCAGACCGACATTCGCCGCGGACTTCGCGATGACGACGACGGAGAGCACGACGATGAGCCACACGAGCGCGCCTTCCGGCAACCCTCCGATCAGGGGCAACTCGACACCACTACCCGTCGCGGCTGCCGCCAGTGTGAGAGCGAGGAGCATGAGCGCCAGAACATCGACGACGGCCAGCACAGCCGAGACGACGGAGTACCACAACAGGAACCGTCGGGCTGAAGCGGGAAGGTAGGGCAGAAGTCGCCGTAGGAGAATTGTGATCTGCTTCATGCCGGCTCAGAGGTCTCGCGCTCTTCCCGCGGTGGCCGATTCCAGTGCCGCCTCGACGACGGCGAGGGTGCGCTGACCCTGAGCCATCGTGACGACATCGCTGTGCTTGCCCAGCACCGCATCACGGAACGCCTCGTGCTCGACCCGCAGCGGCTCGCGCTTCGCGAAAGCGAAACGAGTGACGTCCCCTTCCGAGACGCCGCGGAACGATGAGACGGACTCCCACTCCAGCGGGATCGTGCCGTTGGCGAAGAAGCTCAGGTCCCCCGTTGCGGTATCCGCGACGAAGGCGCCCTTCTCACCGGTGACGACCGTCACGCGCTCCTTCATCGGGCTCAGCCAGTTGACCAGGTGGTTCACGATCACCCCCGATTCCAGCCTGCCGGTGATCGCGATCATATCCTCGTGCTCGCGACCGCTCTTGAACGTCGTCTGCGCGAACACGCGCGCGTAGTCGCTCTGCGCGACCCACGCGGTGAGGTCGACGTCGTGCGACGCGAGGTCCTTCGCCACCCCGACGTCGGCGATGCGGGACGGGAAAGGCCCCTGACGTCGAGTCGCGATCTGGTGGACCTCGCCGAGGTCGCCCGCTTCCAGCCGCCTGCGCAGTTCCTGCAGGGCGGGGTTGTACCGCTCGATGTGTCCGACCGCGCCGACCAGGCCCGCTCGGTCGAACGCGTCGACCATGCGCTGTCCGGCCTCCAGCGTGTGCGCGATGGGCTTTTCCACCATCGTGTGCACACCGGCTGCGGCGAGCTTCAGTGCGGCATCCTCGTGGAAGCGCGTCGGCACGGCGACCACAGCGACATCGATGTCCGCCGCGATGAGCGCGTCGATGTCGGGAAGGATGCCGAGGTCTCCGGCAACGCCATGCGGGTCACCGCCGGGGTCGGCGATCGCGACCAGCTCGACCCCATCGATCTCTCGCAGCACGCGGGCGTGGTGGCGGCCCATCATGCCGACGCCGAGAAGGCCGGCGCGGAGGGCGGCCATCAGGCACCCGCCTGTGCGACGGCGTTCACGGCGGCGACGACGCGCTCGAGGTCGTCGCGAGAGAGCGAGGGGTGCACGGGCAGCGACACGACTTCCCGCGCGGCCTTCTCCGTCTCGGGCAGGTCCAGGCCGGGGGCGTAGGGCGCCAGGGAGGGCAGGCGGTGGTTCGGAATCGGGTAGTACACGCCCGCGCCGACGTTGCGCTCTTCCTTCAGCGCCTTGACGAAGCCGTCACGGTCCTCGGCGACGCGGATCGTGTACTGGTGGTACACGTGCACGGCGCCGTCGGCGACGGGCGGGACGACGACGCCCTGCAGATGCGCGTCGAGGAAGGCCGCGTTCTGCTGGCGCGTCTTCGTCCAGGCATCCACCTTCGTCAGCTGCACCCGGCCGATGGCCGCGTGGATGTCCGTCATACGCGCGTTGAAGCCCACGACCTCGTTCTCGTACTGACGCTCCATGCCCTGGTTGCGCAGCAGCTTGATCATGCGAGCGGTCTCCGGGGTGGCCGTCGACACCATTCCCCCCTCACCGCTGGTCATGTTCTTGGTCGGGTAGAGCGAGAACATCGCGAACTCTCCGAAGGTGCCCACCGGCTTGCCATCGAGCGCGGCACCGTGGGCCTGGGCGGCATCCTCATACAGCGCGATTCCGCGGCGGTCGGCGATCTCGCGCAATTCGCGCATGCGAGCCGGGTGCCCGTACAGGTGCACCGCGAGGATGCCCTTCGTCTTTTCCGTGATCGCGGCTTCGACAGCGACCGGGTCCAGCGAGAACGTCGCGGGCTCGATATCCACGAAGACCGGGGTACCGCCGGTGAGCGCGACGGAGTTGCCCGTCGCGGCGAAGGTGAACGACGGCACGATGACCTCGTCGCCGGCGCCCACGCCGGCAGCCAGCAGGCCCAGGTGCAGACCCGACGTTCCGGAGTTGACCGCAACGGCCGGGCGCCCCTGGACGAAGTGGGCGGAGAACTCCGCTTCGAACGCCGCGACCTCGGGCCCCTGCGCCACCATGCCGCTGCGCAGCACCCGGTCGACCGCTTCGCGCTCCTCGTCGCCGATGATGGGCTTGGCGGGCGGGATGAACTCGCTCACTGGGACTCCTCCAGGTTCTCGTCATGCTCGATGTAGCGGGTACCCGTTGCCGGGCACACCCAGACGTTGTCCCCGTCGCCGCGCCGCAGCGGGACTCCAGCCTTGCCGACCCACCCCAGGCGTCGCGCGGGGACGCCGGCGACCAGGGCGTGGGCGGGGACGTCCTTGACGACCACTGCGCCGGCGGCGACGGTCGCCCAGTCGCCGATGGTCACTGGTGCGACGCACGTGGCGCGCGCGCCGATCGATGCGCCGCGTCCGACGGTGACGCCCACCGGCTCCCAGTCGTGAGCGCTCTTGATCGTGCCGTCCGGGTTGATGGCCCGTGGGTAGGTGTCGTTGGTGAGCACGACGGCGGGTCCGATGAACACACCGTCGGCCAGTCGTGCCGGCTCGTACACCAGGGCGTAGTTCTGCACTTTGCAGTTGTCGCCCATGGTGACACCCGAGCCGATGTAGGCACCGCGCCCGACGATGCAGTTCTCCCCCAGCACGGCGCCTTCGCGCACTTGCGCGAGGTGCCAGATCGACGAGCCGGCACCGATCCGGGCATCGGACGAGACGTCGGCGGACTCGACGATCCGCACGGAACGGGGGTTAATCACTGAGGTTTCTCTCTGTCGGGGAGGTGCGGCGGGCCCGGGTCAAGTCTAGTCGTGGCGCTTCGGGCGACCTGGAGAACAGCCTCACGGGCGCGGTCCGCCACCGAGGACAGCGAGAGGTTCCGGCGCGCCCACTCTGCGCGCCCCATGCGCAGGCGGGCGGATTCGCCGCTCTGCTGCGCGGCGAGGAGACGGCGCATCCCTGCCGCGACGTCATCGACGGCGAAACCCACAGCCTCACCCAGCCCGGCATCGGTGACCAGGCGCCCACCCACGGCGGGACCGGCGAACAGCACGGGGGTGCCGGTGGCCGCCGCCGCGTATGTCTTCGTGGGCCGGGCGAAGTCGTAGCCGATGCCGGGCACGATGCTCACCAGCGAGGCCACGGCACCGCGGATCCACGCCGCGGACTCGGGCGGGCTGACCACGCCGCCGAAGTCGACCCGACCGGGAACGAGCTCCCCCGCCAGCTCACGCAGGCGCGCTTCGACCGCGCCCTGGCCGAAGAACTTCAGTCGCAGGTCCGGATGCTCGTCGGCCAGCGTCGCGAACGCGCGCACGAACACCTCGGGCTGCTGCCACTCCGACATCGTGCCGGTGTACACGAAGTACGGGTGGTCGCAGATCGCCGCCGCCGTCTCGGGGGTGAACACCGCCGTATCGATGCCATTGCCGATCGTGGTGATGCGCCCCGGCTCGGCGCCGAGGAGCAGCAGGCGCGCGGTCACTTCGTCACTGACGGACAGAATGCCTCGAGCGCGCTGCAGCACGATCCGCTCGAGCCCGCGGACGACGGAGACGACCGGGCGCGGGGCTCCCATCGAGATGACGCCGTCGGTCCAGACATCGGCGGCGTAGTACACCAGCGGACGACGCTTGATCAGCGCCACCGCGGCAGCCACTATGCCCGTCGTCGGGGGCGACTCGGCAACCACCACGTCGAAACGGGTGCCCAGCAGTCGCACGATGAGCGGGATGTCGAAGCTCAGATACTGCACGTAGCCGCGCACGTTGCCGCCGCGGTCCCGCAGCACCGGCCATCGCCGCACCCGCACGGCGGGCGGATCCGCGATGGGCGGAGCGGAGGATGGCGGACGCGTGGTCAGCACCTTCACCTCGGCACCAGTGCGAGACAGCGAGCGGGCGAGAGCGCCCAGGCGGAAAGCGCCGGCGCTCACCTCCGGCGGGAACAGGCGCGAGACGATGACCGCGCGCGTCATCGCTCGGTCTTTCCGTCGTCGGCGAGGGGCATCGCTGCCGACTCTATCGAAGCCCGCCCGCCCGCTCATCGAGCGCACGCCGTAATGCGCCAGAGCGACGCGCCGTCGTCCCCAGCGACGAACTCGAAGCCGTCACGGCCGCCGAAGGCGGTCATCCCCGGCATGACGTACCTCCCCGGCGCGACCTCGCCGGGGCCGAAGTCCAGCACATACTCGGGGTCGCCGTACTCGGCCAGCGCCGCACACACCGCCGGGTTCGTCGCGGCGTCGTGCAGGCCCTGGGCGAGCACGTTCCACGCCTCGTGACGCGGCGGCGACCAGGTACGCGGGTAGACGTCCAACCCGCTGAGCATGTAGCCGAAAGCGCCACCGGTCGAGGGATTCACCAGCACCCGCTGGCCCTCCTCGACGTACTCCGGCAGCTCCTCGAGCAGGTGGCGCTCGGATGGCTCGAGGTACGTCGACTCGTCGTGCGCGTAGCGGGAGCTCTGATCGAAGGTGTTCTCGACGACCATCGGCATCTGCTGCACCGGACGCACGACCACCCCGAGGGCGAGGAGCACCGCCAGCAGTCCGTAGCACAGCCAGATGACCCGGCCGCCGTGGGCGGAAAGGCGCCTCCCCACCCAACCGGCAATCGCGGCCGCGCCGACGGCCGCCAGCGGGATCACCACGAGCGGCACCAGCGCCACGATGCGGTAGGGGTCGGCGTACCAGGCACCCAGCAGCAGGGAGCGCAGTCCGACGTGGTCGATCGAGGCGACGGCCACATAGAGTGCGCTGAGCGCGAGCCACCCACCGACGAGCCAGCGCAGCCCGCTCCGGCGGCAGGCGACGACCAGCCCGACCACCATGAGCAGGCTGACCAGGATGGCAGGGGGAAGTCGCAAGTGGCTGTTCAGCGCCACGTCGGCCAGCGAGGCGAGGTTGCCGCGGAACGGCGCCCAGTGGGAGCCGCTCGTCGAGGACGACAGCACGTACCAGACCGCCGCGAGGGTCAGCCAGAGCATGGCGATGAGAGCGAACGCCGCCGCACGCCGCGGGCTCCGCAGCAGCGCGAACGTCGCCCAGACGGCGGTGATCAGGCCGAAGGCCAGCAGGCCCGCCGGCTGCGCAAGACCCAGGGCGGCCACCACCAGGAGAAGGATCACCGTCGCGCCCACCGCGCCCCGCCACCCGCGCGGCCAGCCTTCCCCTCCACGCACCCATCGCGGAATCGTGATGACTGCGGACACTGCTGCCGGCAGGAGCGCTGTAGACAGGCCGTACGGGTACAGCACACCCCACTGGAACATCAGCAGCGGGAAGGCCTGAAGCGCCCCTGCCAAGAGGCCTGACGCGGCGGCGACGGCGTCATCGGCGGTGGCCGTTCGGGTGAACAGGGCGATGCCGAGCGGCCAGATCACACCGGCGATGACGAATGTGACGGCGTTGGCGGCCATCGGAATGGACGCCCCGGTCAGCATCACCACCAGCGAGGTGATGGCGTGCCACCCCCCGGGGTAGAACCCGCGGCCGCCGATCACGCCGCTGACGTCGAGGGAAGACGCCGACTGCGTCTCGAGGACGAAACGGATCGCGTTCAGGTGGAAGACCGCGTCGTTGGTCTGCGAGATGTTGCCTGGGTCCTCGATGTACAGCACGAGACGGGTGACGACGAGCGCCGCCCCGGCCGCGATGCCGCTCAACAGCAGCGCCGTCTGCCGGTTCGGCGGGGTCGGCGACGGCCCGAGGTCCAGCACGCGACCCAGCACCGCCGCCACGGCGACGACGACCAGCGCGCCCACGGCGAAGGTGAGCGGCGCCCAGGGGACGCCGATCAGGGCGAACACCAGTGCGAGCCCGCCGATCACCGCCGTTCCGACCACCGGAGCGAGACCCCACAGACGCAGCCCGCGCAGCCCGACAAGCGCCAGCGCCGCCGCGCCGGGCACGAAGACCACCGCAGCCGCCACCAGCACGACAGGCAGCGCCCCGAGCCAGGACCCGATCATGACTCGACCAGGGAGATCGCGCCCTCCACCGGGCCGTCGTAGACAACCTCACCCTTGTTCATCACGATGCCGCGGCCGCAGAGCTCGCGGACCATCTCCATGTCGTGACTGACCACGACGAGCGTCTTGCGCTGCTCGATCAGCTCCTGGAACTTCAGCCGGCACTTCTCCCGGAAAGGGGCGTCGCCCACCGAAAGGATCTCGTCCACGAGCAGCACGTCCAGCTCGACGTGGATCGCCACCGAGAACGCCAGGCGCATGAACATCCCCGAGGAGTAGTGCTTGACCTCCTGATCGATGAAGGGCTCGATCTCGCTGAAGGCGACGATCTCGTCATACCGGGCGGCGATCTCCTTGCGACTCATCCCCAGGATGGCCGCGTTCAGGAACACGTTCTCGCGGCCGGACAGCTCCGGGTGGAAACCTGCTCCCACTTCGATGAGACCGGCTACGCGGCCGCGGGTGAGCACCTCTCCTCCATCGGGCTGCATCACACCGGAGATCATCTTGAGCAGAGTGGACTTCCCCGAACCGTTCAATCCGAGGATGGCGACCGACTCGCCCTCGTTGATGACGATGTCCACGCCCTTGAGGGCCTCGAAGACGCTCGTCGTCTTGCGCCCGCGAAGCATCGCTACGACGGTGTCTTTGAGAGAGTGCGCGTGGTGCAGCAGGAAGGTCTTGCGGGCCCGCTGCACGACGATGCTGGGCCGCTGTGATGTCGCGGTGGTCATAGGTCCTGCGCGAACCTTCCCTCGAGCCGGCGGAACACCAGCTGTCCGATGAAGAAGACCACGGCGCTGATCACGAAGGCCCACAGTGTGTTGAGGCCGAGATCCGGCGCGAGCGGTGTCTCCGCAATCGTCGGCGACGTCGACAGCCCGATGTCGGTCACGGGATACCAGAAGGCGAAGTGGAACAGTTCGACCGCCTGCGTGATCGGGTTCATCAGGTACAGCTGAGTGATCCAGTCCATGCCGATCGCCCTCGCTGCCTGAGCCACCATCGTCCAGTGGTACAGCACGGGCGACGCCCAGGTCGCTAGAAGCAGAAGCAGCTCGACGATGTTCTCGGCATCGCGGAAGCGCACGTTCACGGCGCCGAAAAAGAGCCCCAGACCGAGGGCGAACAGCAGGATCAGCACGATGGCAGCGACGATCGCAAGGATCTGGAGAACGGAGACGTGGGCGATCCAGCCCATCAGCAGGCAGACGAAGAGCAGCAGCGTGACCTGCGGGAGGAAGTGCACGAAGGCGACCACCACGGCCGACACGGCGAAGAGCTGACGAGGCAGGAAGACCTTGCGCACCAGCGGCGCATTCCCGACGATCGACGTGGTCGCGTTCTTGAACGCCTCGCTGAAGAGGTTGATCACGACGATGCCGCTGAAAAGATACACCGCGTAATTCGGGATGCCACGGTTGAGGTCGAGGAACAGCCCCATGACGGCCCAGAACACCAGGAACTGCGCGGCGGGGCGCACGTAGGACCAGGTCCATCCCAGCACCGAGTTGCGATAGCGCGTGGTGACGCCGGTGCGGATCAAGAGGCGCAGCAGATAGTGCCAGCGGAAGACGTCGAGCAACCCGCGACTGTGGCCGGGGACGTCGAAATCAGCGCGCGGTATGGCGGCGAAGGGGTCGGGTGCGTTACTCACGGTCGATCGTTCTCGCGGAGGATCCGCCGAGTGCCGGCGAACCGGTCTAGTCTAGTCGACCGTTCCCTGAGCCCCTGGTGAGCGACGACGGCCCTCACGTCAGCATCGCTGGAACTTGCCCACGGCAGCGCTCATGACGCCGTCGCCTCCAACGAGCGTGAACGCAGATCCGCCTTTCGACAACAGGAAGTCTGCGGCCTCGCCAGTGACGCAGTTGCCGCGGTTAACGAAGATCGGCGCGCGACGCTCGCCCGCCAGCACGGCACCCGTGAGGGCGTCGGGGAAGTCCCTGCCCGTGGCGAGCACAATCGAGCTGGTCCCAGAGCCGAAGGACGCGTTGTTGAGCGCGGCGTTCGTGGCGTAGCGGTCGAGGCCGCCGTAGCGTGTGACCGACAGCCCCTGCGAGGCCAGTTGGTCGGAGATCCCTCTGGAGACGACCCCCTCGCCACCGACGATGACGATCTCCTTCGATCCGAGGGACGCCACCGCCCGAATCGTCTGTTGGTCCACGTGATCGTTCTCACCCTTGACCAGGATGACCGGCGCTCCACGACCGCCTGCGACCGCAGCCGCGCCGAGCGCGTCCGCGAAGTCGCGCCCGGTCGCAACGTATACGGCGGGCGCTGAATCAAACTGCGCCGCGATGAACCGTGCTGTTTCGTACCGGTCCGATCCGCCGACGCGGTCGACGGCGAGCCCAGAGCCGAGGAGCGTGCGCAGACGACCCGCCATCGCGGAGTCGATGACGCCCGTTCCGCCGATGAGCACGACGCGCGTGGGCGCGAGCCGTTTCAGCTCCGCCTCCGTCGACGCGGGCAGTGCGGTTGAGCGCGTGAGCAGCAGCGGAGCGTCCTTGTGCGCAGCCAGCGGCGCAGCGGCGAGCGCGTCCGCGAAGTCGGTGCCGACGACGAGATAGACGGTCTGCGCACCGTTGGGGAAAGACTTGCGCGACACCTCGACGGCGGTCTCGTAGCGGTCCTGTCCGGACAGACGGTCCGCGCCGAAGCCGCGGGCGGAAACGCCCGCGGTCGTGCGCGACTCCGCATCGTAGCCGGGGATGTTCGCGGTGACGGTCACGGTGATGCGTCGCGTCGCGTCGTCGTTGGTCACGCGGTACGTCGACGCCGTCGCCCCGGCGATGGCCTTCCCGTCACGGCTCCACTGATAAGAGAAGGAAGCCGGCGTGGGGCTCCAGGTACCGGTCGCCGCCGTGAGGATCTGCCCGGCGACCGCCTTGCCGCTGATCGACGGCGTGCCGGCGACGAGCGGAAGTCGGGTCGACAGGTACTTCGTCGTCAGCCACATCTCCTGTCCGTTCACGCTCGCGCGGGTCCACGCGCCGTACGTGCCCGACGCCTGCACGACCGTGCCCTTGCCGAGGCTCGTCGCCCCCGTGCCGCACGCCGTGGTGGGTGCGGTGCGCGCGTTGAGCGAGTCGGCGGTGACGACGAGTTTGTCGCCGCGGGCCGCGATCTCGGTCGCCGGCGGCACCGTGCACGGCGCGATCTTCGCTGCGGCGCTTCCCGCGCCCTTGAACCACTGCTGGTAGTAGTTGTAGAAATTGCGGTTTCCGTACGCCGAACAGTCGTCCCCGGTGCCAATGCCTGCGGCGAGCGCGGCGATGTTGGGACGGTACGGCGTGTAGATGTAGAGGTTCGCCGTCGCCTGGTTCTCGATGTAGACCTGCGACGTGCCGCAGGCGCGGTCGGGGTGCCACTGGATGGTGTTCACGCGTCCCGGCCGGTAGTTGTACCACCCCGGGTTCTGCACGTAGAGCTGCTGCTGGCGCGCACCCAGGTAGATCTGGTTGACGAAACCTGCGGCGCGCGGATCGCACGGCGCCGTGTCCGGGCAGCTCTGCCCGAGCGCGGCGTCGAAGTGCCGCTGGGTCGGATTACTGCGGGTGATCAGGCCCTGCTCCTTCTGGAGCATCACCAGCAGCACCTTCTGGCTGATGCCGCACGCCTGCCCCGCGGCGGCGATGATCTCCGCCGCCGTCGCGCGGGCCTTGCCGGGGACCGCCTTGCAGTAGCGGTCCGCGGCCATCGCGGGCAGGTCGGCGGTGAAGTCCTTGATGCACGCGGGTCCCCCGGTCGCAGGAACACAGGAGGCGTTCTTCTCGTTGAGGAATGCCTGCACCTGTGCGGCGGTCATAGCCGCCCCGTCGAAGAACTCGGCATCGCTGATGATCATGCCGCCGTCGAAGATGGAGCCTGCTGCCTGCGCCGGCGCCGCGGGCGCCGCTCCCAGGAGCGACCCGACGAGCACGCCGGCGAGAGCGAGGACGGCGAGCTTGGACGACCTTCGGCGGCGCTCCGGGGGGTGAGGCATGTGACCAGTGTTGCGGAAGTTATGAGAGAACACCAATGTTCTTCAGGTAACGATTCGCCGGAGCGCTACAAGTCGGCGTGCAACTGCCAGACCCGTTCCGCGGCTCCCTGCCACGAGAATGCTCGCCCGCGGTCTGCGGAGAGCACCGACAGCCGCTCCCGCGCGGAATCCGACTCCATCACCTGCCGCAGCCCGTCGGCGAGCCCCTCGGCCGCGGCATCCACGAGGACGGCGCCATCCACGACGACCTCGCGGTGCACGGCGCAGTCCGCCGCGAGCACCGGGGTGCCGAGCGTCAGCGCGTCGACGACGAGCCAGGGGAAGGCGGTGACGGTCGCCGGAGCGAGCAGCACCGAGGCGCCGCTCAGCACCGCGGCACGGTCGGCGGCGTCGAGGCCGCCGGGCACATGCACCCGCTCGGCGGTGAGCCCTGCCTCGACGGCGAGGGCGGTGACGTCCGCGGCCTGCGCGTCGGCGACGCCGGTGACGACCATGGGAAGCCCTTCACCGCCGCGGGCCACCGCAGCGAAGGCGGCATCCAGCCCCGTACTCCAGGTACCGTCCACCAGCACGTACTCCCCCGGAAGCTCCAGCGCGCGCCGTCGCCCGACCTCGTCGGTCGGCACCGCGAACCCCTCGGGAGCCGCGCCGGCGATCACGCGGATGCGCTCACCGAGCTTCGCGATCTCGGCGAGACGCTCCGCGTGCGCATGGGTGGGCACCACGACGGCGTCGGCGTGCTTCCCGACCCGCTTGAGCATGGCCTTCTGCCACGACACGAACGGTCTCGCCAGTTCGTCGGGCGCCTCCCAGGCGGCGAGGTCCCACATCGTCACGACGGTCTGGTCGTGGTGGTAGACGCGGTCGTGCCGCACCAGGGGCGCAGCCAGGCCGGTGGCGTGGATCATCCCCCCACCGACCCCGGCGGCGATCCCCAGCTGCCACGATGCCGCCAGCTCGCGGCGCGCGAGGGGTGCGGTGTCCACCCGCGCGAGGCCGGGGACCTCCGCCCGCAGGGCAGCAATCACGTCGTCGGGCACCGACGGCACGAGCGCTGCCACATCGCAGCCCGACGGCGCGGTGCTCGCCAGGGCTCCAGCCAGCTCGCGCCCCGCCTGGGCCTGTCTGTCGCCGGTCGGCACCGGCGCCTCGATCACGACCCGCAGTGTCGTCGTCATCGCTCAGCCCTCCGGGGCGGGGGTGGGCGTCGGCGGATGCAGTGCCGCCTGCACCGCTTCGTGCACACGGTCGTAGTCCGGGTCGTCCGGGTCGATGCCGATTCCCTGGGGGGTCAGTTCGAGCGTCGTCAGAGGCTGTTCCTTGGCCTTCAGCGCGAGATCGGCGAAGTACGCCAGCATCGACTGGGGCAGGTCGGTCTCGATCAGTTCCTGCCCGGCGGCGGCGATGTCGTTGAACCGCGTCAGCGCGTTGAACGGATCGAGCTGCTCGAGCATCGCCTGCTGCAGCTGACGCTGCCGCTGCATGCGGTCCCAGTCGCTGGTGGTGTAGCGGGAACGGGCGTACCACTGGGCGGTGTCGCCGTCCATGTGCTGCTCGCCCGCCTCGATCCAGCCGATCGCCCATTCGTCGGCGGGCTGGCCGTCGTACGTCGGACCCCCGCCCTTGGGCAGCCGCTCGGCGACCGTGATGTCGACACCACCCAGGGCGTCGATCACCGCGGCGAAGCCGTGCATGTCGATGAAGACGTAGTACGGGATCTCGATGCCGAGGATTCCCTCCGCGGCATCCTTCGTCGCCTCCACGGCGGGCGTGGAACCCCGGTCCGCCGCGTCGGGGTACAGGCCCGAGCCGTCGCGGCACACCTGGACCGCGTTCATCAGCTGGTTGATGCCGGCCCCCCACCCGCAGGAGAGGTCGCCGTGCCCCTCGAAGCCGTCGGGGTAGAGGTCCCGCATGGGACCCTCCGAGAACGGCGCGTTCTGGATGTCGCGCGGGATGCCGGTGATCGTCACGGCACCGGACTCGGCGTTCACCGACACCACAGAGATGCTGTCGAAGCGCATCGAGTCGCGGCCGTCGCCGCTGTCGGCGCCCAGCAGCAGGATGTTGTAGTAGCCGTCGGACGGCGGCACGCTGGGGCCGCTCTGCCCGAAGATGCTGCCGAACGCGCCGCGCAGGGTGCCCACCGAGTACGCCGCATACGCGGTGCCCCCACCGGCGATCACGAGCAGTGCCACCGCGAGCGCGGCGATGCCGGCGCGGGCGCGCTGCCGAACGCGCACCAGTCGCACGAGACGCAGCGTGTCGACCGTGAGCACGCACCACAGCACGACGTAGCCGACGAGCAGCACCTGTGCGGCGGTGAGCGCGAACCAGTTGCTGCCGAGCGTGAACAGCGCCGGGCGCCAGAGGAGCGCGAGGAGTCCGACGACGACGACCAGCACCCACATCGTCAGCGTCGCGGCGAGGCCGACGCGGCCGAGCCGGCGGCTGCCGGCGAGCACCTGCGCAGAGCCGGGCACCAAGAAGTTCAGGGCGACGAGCCACCAGGCACGACGGGTCATGACCTCGGGCGACGTGGCATCCGGATGCCGCAGCGGGCGCTCCTGCAACAGTCGCGTCCGCGCGCCGGTCGATCCCGCAGCGCTCACGCGCGGCGGCATGGTCACGCTCACAGGGCGCCCTTCAGCCGGCGGTTCTTCTCCTCCACCTGGCTCTCCAGGTCGCGGGCGTAGCCGGCGACGCGCTCGGCGAGCCGATCGTCCGACATGCCCAGCATGCGCACCGCGAGGAGCCCGGCGTTCTTCGCGCCGTTGATCGACACCGTCGCCACCGGAATGCCGGCGGGCATCTGAACGATGCTCAGCAGGGAGTCGAGGCCGTCGAGGGTGGCCAGCTGCACCGGCACCCCGATGACCGGAAGCTCCGTGACAGAGGCCAGCATGCCGGGAAGGTGCGCCGCTCCCCCGGCGCCGGCGATGATCACCTTCAGGCCCCGCGCACGCGCCTCGCGGCCGTAGCGCAGCAGCTTGTCGGGCGTGCGGTGGGCCGAGACGACCTCGACCTCGTGCGGCACCGCGAAGTCCGACAGCGCCTGCGACGCGTCGCTCATGACCCGCCAGTCGGAGTCCGAGCCCATCACGACGCCGACGAGGGGTTCTTCAGAGGAATGCAGCGGCCGGGTCACCTGTCAAGGCTAGGGCGCGCTCCTGCAAGTTGCCCGCAACGGCGCGCGCCCGGCGTCGCCCTGACAGCCTCCGGCAGGCTCTCGCAGCCTCGATCAGTCGTCGAAGTGGGCCGCGGCGGCACGCGCCTCGTACACGGCGTCATCGAGATCGGGGCCGGCGACGGTGACGTGCCCGACCTTGCGGCCGGGGCGCGGCGCCTTGCCGTAGGTGTGGATCTTGGCGCCGGGGTGCTCGGCCATCGCCCGGTCGAAGCGGTCGTCGAGCCCGCCCGAGGCAGGGCCCCCGAGGATGTTGACCATCACCGACCACGCCGCA
>NZ_JANJFJ010000003.1:0-47008 GCF_024626565.1 Microbacterium sp. zg.Y909 | reverse complement strand
CTGGCTGGGGTTGTCGGGGCTCGCCTTCATCGCCGTCGTCATCGGGCACGTGCGCGACACGCTGCAGACCGCCCGCGCGCTCGGCGACGTCATGCGGGTGCTGCTCACCGTGTCACTCGGACTCGAGATCCTCTCCGGCATCCTTCTCGACCTGCCGCTGCGCTTCCTCGGGATCGACGGCAACATCGCCATGCTCGGTCCCGTCCAGGGCATCTTCGGCACCCGCAACTCGCTCGGGTTCATCGCGGTGCTTGCGCTCATCACCTTTCTCGTGGAGTACCGCACGATGTCGGTGCGCCCGGGAGTGTCGCTCTACTCCGCGGTGCTCGCCGGCTCGCTCGCCGCGCTCTCGGACTCCCCCACCGTGCTGGTGCTCGCCCTTGCCGTGGCCACCGCGACCGGGGCGCTGGCACTCGTGCGGCGCACCCGCAGCGACCACCGCCGCTCGGTGCAGTGGCTCTTCGGCGGCGCGCTGGTCGCGGGGATCACCGTGGCGTACCTGGCTCGGCATTCGATCATCGCGTGGATCGGCGCAGCGCGGGACTTCTCCACCCGCGCGGACCTGTGGGCGCAGATCGTCGTGTTCGTGCGTGCACGGCCCGTTCAGGGCTGGGGATGGAGCGGCACCTGGACCGATGAGTTCCCGTTCGGCACGATCAACTACATCCTGCGCGACTCGCACCGCTCAGCGCTCAGCGCCTACTTCGACGTGCTGCTGCAGGTCGGCTGGGTGGGGCTCGTGCTCTTCGGCGTGTTCGCCGGCCTGGCATTCGTGCGGGCGTGGCTCGTCGCCAGCGAACGCCGGTCGATCCTCTACGCGTGGACGCCGCTCATCCTCGTGGCGCTGCTGGTCGAGTCGGTCTTCGAGAGCTTCACCCTGGCCGGCTACGGCTGGCTCATGCTCGTGCTGTGCGCGGTGCGCGCCGGCCAGTCCCGGTCATGGCGGGAGCGCATCGACGAGGCCTCGCAGGGGTCGGACCTGCCACCGGCGACGGGCCTCCCGAGGGGTTCCCTGGGCGGGGCGGGGTAGGATCGAGGCGCCATGCCCTCCGCTTCCGACGCCTCCGCCTCCGCGCTCTTCGACCCCGCGACGGCGACGATCGTCGTCGTCACGTACAACCGCTCGGGCCTGCTGACCCGGCTGCTGGAGAGCATCACGACGATGGACCCCAAGCCCGGGCACCTCGTTATCGTCGACAACGCCTCCACCGACGACACGACCGAGGTGGTCGAGTCCTTCCGCGACCGCATCGGCACCGAGATCGTCTACCGCCGAATGGAGACCAACACCGGCGGCTCCGGCGGGTTCAGCGAGGGTATGCGCATCGCGTACGAGCTGGGGTCGACGTGGATCTGGCTCATGGACGACGACGTCGAGGTCATGCCCGACGGCCTCGCCCGCATGGGCGCCTGGGCACCACGGTTCAAGTCCATCCAGGGGCGACGCTACGACTACGACGGCAGCGAGTTCTACTGGCAGTACCGCATCGCAGAGCCGCTGGCGATCCCAATCCCCTTCGCGCCGGCGGGCTTCGACGAGTCGGGGTACAAGGAGATGAACTCCGGCTGCTTCGAGGGGATGTTCATCCACCGCGACATCGTCGCGCAGATCGGTCTGCCCGATCCCCGGTTCTTCATCTACTGGGACGACCAGATGTACGGCTGGCTCGCCTCGCGCAAGACCACCGCCGTCATCGTGGACGAGTTCGTGCTGCGCCGCACCCGCGAGATCAAGCAGTGGGACATGGGCATCCGCCACATGAACGCGTCGAGCAACGCGTACCGCTACTACATCATGCGCAACCGCGGGCACATGAAGCAGTACTACCGCAGGCTCGGTGTCTACAACCCGGTGCTCTTCGGACTCGGCACGGCGCTGACCTTCGGCAAGGAACTCATCAGGCTGCTGTTCGTCGAGCGCACCGTGCGGGGAACGTCGAACCTCTTCCGCGGCATCCGCGACGGACGCAAGATCGCCGAGGATGCCACGTGGGAACCCATGCCGCCGCTGACGGTCTCCGCGCCCACCGACTGATCAACCCTGCCGGGATTCAGGGCGCGACGATGCAGCACGCCGCACCCCCGACAGCGGTGACGATACGGTTCCCAGCGGCATCCCGCCAATGCCCGTGGTACTGCCGGTCGGCCGCGTAGACAGTCTGGCCGCCGAGGGCGAATCCGTTCATGTGCACCGGCTGGCCTTTGTAGGTGATGGTCAGATGCACGTGGTCGAACGTCGCGCCGCCGCCGCAGGGAACCGTGCGTCCTACGTCGCCGAGGTAGGCACCCGTGTCGACGCGGCGCCCGATGAGCTCGGTCTGCTCATTGACGAGATGGTAATACCCCGACGTCCACCCGCCGCCGTGGTCGATGACGAGGAAGCCGCCGGTGCCGCAAGATGCCCAGCGCACGATGCCGGGCGCGATCGCCACCACCCGACGCGAGGTGCCGGTGCCGGCCGGGCCGAAATCCAGTCCGTTCCAGTGCACCGCCGTGCCGCTGTGCGGGCCTCCCGCCTGCCAGCGCTGCCCGGACTCGAAGGGCAGCCCGAAGACCATGCTGCCCTCCACCGCGGAAGACCAGAGCGACTCGCCCGACCCCGCACGCACGACGAGCGCACCGTCGTCTTCGAGGCGCACCACTGCGTCGCTCCCGGCGGCCGGCATACTCGACCACGCCGCCGTGCCGTCGGGTCGCAGGAGCGAGAGCACCCCGTCCTGAGAGACACGCAGCAGCGTGCCACCCCCGCCCTTCGTCCTGGACTGCCAGGTCAGCACGTCGCCGGTATACAGTTCCAGGTTGCCACTGTCGGTCACCAGCAGTCGATGTCGGCGGTCGGATGAGCGCAGGCTCGCGCCCGCGCTCATCGTCTGCCCCGGCTGCAGGGTGGAGCCGTACTCCATCGAGACGGGCACCGTCGCGCTGCGCTTGACAGCCCGGAGCAGCCCGTCACGTGAGGCGCTCACCCGCACCGCCAACTCGCGCCCGGCGTCGAGCGATCCCACCTCGTACGTGTCGCCCACCGCCCCCGGGATCGGCGCACCGTTGCGGAACCACTGGAAGGCGAGGGTCTCGGGCTGCGGCTCCCACACGCCGCTCACCGCCGTCAGCACGGCACCGACACGGGGCGTCCCCTGGATGCTGGGAGTGGGTACGGCCGTGAACTGAGGCAGACCGCCTTGTGAGTGACGCTGGAGGAAGGCGGCCATCGCATCGCGGGTGATCGGGCTGCCCGGGCGGAACTCGCTCACACCCCCCGGCAGGTCGTAGCCGGAGGTGATGCCCCGAGCTGCCAGCCATCCGATCTCGACCGCGAAGGGGGTCGAGGTGGACACGTCCGTGAAGCGCGGGGCGGCGGGCACCGCCGCGGCGCCCTCGGTGAAGCGGAACAGGAACGCGGCCATAGCGTCCCGCGTGATCGGATCCCAGGGGCGGAACTCGCGTGCACCATCGCCTGTTTCCCACCCAGTGGACACCCCCGTCGCCGCCAGCCAGGTGATGGCCGTGGAGAACTCCGAATCCGCCCCCACGTCGACGAAGGGCGCGTCGGCGGGCGGTACGACGTCCGGCGACCCGGCGTAGCGATAGAGGAAAGCGGCCATCGCGTCTCGGGTGATCGGGCGGAACGGCCGGTACTCCCGTCGCCCCGGCGCTGTCTCCCAGCCCGTGCTGATGCCTTCGGATGCCAGCCAGGCGATCTCTGCGGCGAACTCGCTGTAGGCAGGCGAGGAGGGGTCACCGGACACGTCCACGAAGGCGCTCGAGCCGGGTGCGACGGATGCGACCGCGACGGACGGGGAGACGAGAACCGTGCCGACGAGGATGCCGATGAGAGAGATCGCGGTCAGAGGGCGGGCCTTGCGCAGGCGGGTCATGCATCATCCTCCGGGGTAGGTGGGACCCATCCTCGCCTGCCTGCCCCATCTGCGCTTCATCAGAGTCTCCTTAGAGTTGTCTGTGAATGCGCTATGTTCAACGTGGACGCCGCCCGCTGGGGGACGGCGGGGAGCTGCCTGGGGGCAACGTGAACGTCGAACGTCGTGGTTTCGCAACGCAGGGGAACAGGCGGTGGGCGGCGATTCTCGCCGTGCTGCTGACTGCGATACTCGCCGTAGGCGGCGCGCCTGCCGCGCCGGCGGCGGCGGAGCCGACCGGCGCCACCATCTCGGGCACCGTCACCCTGCCCGCGGGGGCGCCCCAGGAGTGGCTGGCCGACGTGTCGGTGAATGCCTTCGCCGACAGCGGCGATTCTGCGTACGCCGAGGTGGAGGCGGACGGCACCTATGTGATGACCGACGTCGTGCCCGGCACCTACCGGGTCGCTTTCAGCCACTACGAGTGGGACAGCGTGAGTGGCGTGGGCGTTTCACGACTGGTCAGGCAGTACTACGAGAACACGCATGATTTCGCCGCGGCGACACTGGTCGACGCCGTAGCCGGCGAGAACACGACAGGCATCGACGCCGCGATGGCCCCATCCGGCACGATCACGGGCACCGTCACGCTCTCACCGGATGCGCCGGCGGACTGGTTGCGCGGCGTCCGGGTAAGCGCTTCTCCTGTCAGCGGCAATGGGGAGTGGGGCGTCGGCGAGGTGAACCCGGAGACCGGATCATACCGGATCGACGGACTCGCGGCGGGCGAGTACCGCGTGGAGTTCCGCGGCAACAGGTACTGGGACGACGCTCTCGGTGAAGAGGTCCTGACGAACCTCGTCCCCGCGTACTTCGGGGGCGGCGACCACCAGACGGCGCCGAGCGTCGCGGTGCGCGAGGGCGCCACGACGCCCGGCATCGACGCGACGCTGGATCTCGGCGCGGCGCTCACCGGCACCGTGACGCTCACCGCCGGCGCGGACCCTGCCTGGCTCGCACGCGTCATCATCGAGGCCGTCGACGGCCGTGGCGTGCCACGGGGCAACTACGGCTCGCCCGACCCGGCCACGGGCCGGTATACGGTCAGCGGCCTTCCGGCCGGGGAATACCGCGTGCAGTTCCGGGCGGGGTATGCCCCGCCCGACGGGTCCGGTTCTTCGTTCCCGGACAACCTGATCGACCAGTACCACCCCGGTGTCGATGACCTTGCGGATGCGCGGCCCGTCGCCGTCACGCGCGGCCAGGTACGCACCGGCCTGGATGCCCGCATGCAGGTGGGTGGCACGATCTCGGGTGTCGTCAGCCTCCCCACCGGATCACCGCGGGACTGGCTGCAGGGTGTCGCGGTGTCGGCGGCCCCGTACGCCGCAGGCGGCGGAGGCTGGGGATGGGCACAAGTGGACCCCGGAACCGGAAGCTACACGATCAACCGGCTGCGCGCCGGAGAGTACCGCGTCGAGTTCTCGGCCCAACCGTATTGGGATGACGCAGGCGAGCAAGTATGGCCCGACCTGCTCAACAGCTACCACGGCGGTACGTCGCCCGCCGACGCCGTGCCGGTCACGCTGTCTGCGGGGAAAGACGTACGCGGCATCAGCGCCACGCTTTCGCGTTCGTCGACCATCAGCGGCCGTGTGACCCTTCCCGCCGGCACCCCACCCGAGTGGATAGAATCCGTCCGCGTCTACGCCAGGTCCGCCGACGATCAGTTGTCCTCCTGGGCCTCGGCGACGCCGCAGCGCGACACGGGCGCTTACACCGTGCGTGGCCTACGCGCCGGTGACCATGTCGTCGAGTTCGCGGTGGATCCGACCGACACATCCGGGATCAACCTCGTGCCCGAGTATTACGACAACCAGCCCACAGCGGCCGCCGCGACCCGGGTCCACGTACCGGCGGAGGGTCTGCGCTCAGGCGTCGATGCGACGCTGGCGACGGGTGCGGTCGTCAGCGGCACCATCACCGGGATCCCGGCCGACGCCGAATGGGCCAACCTCAGCGTCGTGCGTCACGAAGGCGCCGACGCCGTCCCGGTCGGCGGGGTCCTGCTCCCCGACGGCGACGGCGTGTTCACCGTCGGCGGCCTCCGTCCCGGGCAGTATTACCTGGGGCTGGATGCGGGCGGACGGGACTACTGGCAGGCGCAGTACCTGAAGACGGGCCGCGACACCTATCAGCTCACGGTCCCGGCCTCGGGCGTCCCTCGCTTGTCGCTCACAGCGGCGCCGCATGACGCCACGCTCTCCGGCTCCGTGACCGCGTCGGGGTACGGCGCCGACTCCGATGGGAGCCCCGTCGCGGGCGTGATGCTCTACCAGCGCGTCGATACCGGCTGGATCCGCAGCATGTGGGGCGCAGAGGCCGCACCCAACGCCAAGACGCCGTACTCGTTCGACCGGCTGACGGCAGGGACGTACACCGTCGGATTCGAGGCATACGGACCTGAGGCTGCGCCCACCGCCATTGATCAGTGGTGGAGCAACAAGCCGTCACTCGCGCAGGCCGACGCCATCACGCTGGCCGCGGGACAGAAGCGGACGGGGATCGACGGGGCGGTGACCCCCCGCGCTCCCGCTGCACCGCCCGTCTTCACCGACGTCAGCAGCCAACCCGGCTCCCCCGCTTACAGCGCCTTCGCGACCGAGATCGCGTGGATGTCCTCGCAGGGCATCTCGACGGGTTACGACGTCGGCGGAGGGAAGAAGCAGTACCGGCCGTTCGGCAACGTCACCCGTGACGCGATGGCGGCATTCCTGTACCGCTACGCCGGATCGCCGGACTTCACGCCGGAACCGGTGTCCCCGTTCACCGATGTGCCCACGAGCAACACCTACTACAAGGAGATCTCGTGGCTGGCGAGCACGGGCATCACGACGGGGTGGGATGTCGGGGGCGGTAAGCGGGAGTTCCGTCCGTTCAGCCCCATCACCCGTGACGCGATGGCCGCTTTCCTTTACCGCTTCGCGGAATCGCCGAAGTTCACGCCATCCGCCAGCTCGCCGTTCAGCGATGTGCCGACCACGAACTCCTTCTACAAGGAGATCTCGTGGCTGGCCGACAGCGGCATCTCGACGGGCTGGGATGTGGGCGGCAAGAAGTCGTTCCGTCCCTTCAACCCCATCACTCGCGACGCGATGGCCGCCTTCCTCTACCGCTTCGACGCCCTGGGATGACCCGCTCATGATCGACGAGACGCAAGCCCGCCGACCGCGCCGCCGCAGTGCACGACCCCGTCCCGCGTATGCCGCGGCGGGGCTCGCCCTGCTGCTGATGTGCGGCGGGACGGCGGTGGCATGGGCCACCGACGCCCTCGCTCCCGCATCTGGCAGCGCGGCCGATGAGCAGTCTGCGCTCCCGGGCGCCGACCCGACGGCCGGTGCGGACGGCGCAGCCGACGTCACCGCGCAGGCGGCCACGGGCGAGGCCAGCGCGCCTGCGACCGAAGAAGACGCAACTGCGGCGGCAACGGCCGCGGCGGCGCAGCAGGTCCAGCAGGCGCGACAGGACGCGGAGTTCACCGCGCTCGCTTCGAACGCGGTGAACAGCCTGAGGGAGGAGTCGTCACTGCTGCAGCGGATCCTGCGGGATGACCCCTCCGCCCTCCCTGCTGCGGATCGGCTCTTCGCTGCGGCCGGCCCGCTGCGCTCCTTCCCCGTTCCCGAGGTCAAGAGCCGCGCCTGGGCCTCCGCTCTGGGCGCCGCCGAGGCGGGCCTGCGGTCGGTGTCGGACGCATGGGCGACGGGCGATTCACACGCCGCAGGATCCGCACTCGCCGCTCTGGAGGACTCCCTTCGTGACCTCGAGGGGATTGCGGGAACAGGCGGCTGAGCCCGGTCCGACGACCGTCGGCGCTGGCGCGACGTGACCGACCGATCGTGTCCGACGGCGAGGGGGGCAGACGTCTCCCCTCGCTCGGCTAGGCTCGAAGCGGACCCCATCCTGAACCCGACACGAGGTGGTGCCGATGTCCATGGCTCAACCGCGCGTCTCCATCATCATCCGTACGAAGGACCGGCCGCATCTGCTGGCACGCGCCCTCGACGACATCCTGATGCAGACGATCGCAGACTGGGAAGCCGTCGTCGTCAACGACGGCGGATCCCCCGCCCCGGTCGACGATCTCGTCGCCGCCCGCGCGGACGACTTCGCGGGTCGTTGCCGGGTGATCCACCACGAGCACTCACTCGGGATGGAAGGCGCGTCCAACCGCGGAGTGCAGGCCACCACAGGCGCGTACATCGCGATCCACGACGACGACGACACCTGGCGACCCGACTTCCTCGAAGCGACGACGGGAGCACTCGACGCAGACGAGGCTCTCGTGGGCGTCGCCGTACCCACCGAGGTGATCATGGAGCGCGTCGTCGGTGGGCACATCGAGGAGTTCGACCGCTGGATGTTCACCCCACCGGGAGACGTCGTCACGGTGTTCGACCTCATCCTGTCGAACCGGGTCGTCCCGATCGGCCTGCTTGTGCGGCGACGCGCGCTGGAGGAGATCGGCGGATTCGATGAGGCTCTTCCTGTCGTGGGCGACTGGGAGTTCAATCTGCGGCTGGCGCTGGCCGGTCCGATCGCCTACCTCGCCGGCGATCCCCTCGCCTACTGGCATCAGCGCCCCGATCACCGCGACGGCTCCCTGGCCAACAGCGTGCACGGCGCGACGGATCTGCACTTCCGCTACGACCGGATCGTGCGGGACCGCGCGCTGCGCGAGGATCTGTCCTCGCACGGGCTCGGATCGCTGTTGTACCTGTCGAAGTTCCTCGATGAACGCCTCCACGAGATGGAGGAGCGCATGCGCGCGCGCCAGGACGAGGTCGCCGCCGCATCGTCCCGACAGTTCGAGGCGCTGCGCCGCGAGATGCGGGACGCCATCCATCGCGAGGCCCAGTACTACTCGGTCGGCGCCACGGTGAAGCGGTGTCTTCGCCGCCTGCTACGGCGCGGCTGACGAGTCCGCGTCGCCGGACGCCGGCGCCTCGAAGGTCATCTCGTCGAGCTCGGCGACCCACGCGCGACGCCGCAGGCGCTGCGCGCTGAGATCAGGCAGGGACGCGGCCGGATCGGTCAGGAAGTCCGCCAGCGGCGGGAGGCGGAACAGCTCCGCCTTCTGCCCGAAGTACGCATTGGCCCCCATGAGGTACGTCGGCACGCCGAGGAACGTCATCATGAGCGCAGTGTGGTACGAGGACGACAGGGCGAAGTCCACGGTGCGCAGCGGCTCCAGCACCGGTGGAAGGCCCGACCCCGCGGTGTAGCCCAGCGCAGCACCCGCCAGGTCTATGACGGTGACGCGGCCGAAGGGGAAATCCTCCGCCAGCGCGGCCATCGTGCGCAGCGTATCCTGCACCTCCGAGCGGGCGTCGGCGTAGGCGTTGAGCAGATAGACCTCGTCGGGCCCCAGCTGAGCGACACTCTCGAGCGCCTCGCGCCACACCGACAGCGCCTCCTCGCCGCCGGCATAGCCGGAGGTGTTCATGTGGACGGCCACGCGCAGACCGCCGTCGGGTGACCGCGGGCGCACGGCGGATGGTCCCGCCCAGTCCTCGAGCACTTCGGTGAGGTCGTCGAAGGTATCGACGGCGGGGATGTCCAGACCTTTGCTCACGCGTGCCAGAGATGTGCTGTCCCGCAGCCCGATGAAGGGCACCCGGTGGCGCTCAGCGAGCCGCCGGAAGCCGCTCAGCGCGGCATCATCGACCTGCAGCCCTGTGAAGACCACCTGCGAGGCCCCCAGGTCGGTCGCGATCGCGTCGATGGCCGAGAAGTGCTCGCTCCCCCACATCGCGTTCAGGTAACCCCCGCCCACCACGTGCAGGGGGGCACCGGTGACCGGCGGCCGGATCTCCCGCAGTCCCTTGGGGGCGTCGCGACGCCGGTCGCTGAAAAGGACGATATGCGGGCAATCGAACCACCGGCGCAGCGAAGCCACCCGTTCGCCCGGGTCACCGGCGAACGCCGGCAGGAACAGCACCGGAGTGCGGTCGGGCCGCTGCGTCCAGTAATCGAGGATGTTCTTGTTCTGCAGGATGTCGCCGAAGTTGGAGTGGCCGTTGGAGCCGGTGTACACCAGCGTCACCGGGTCCCCGGACTCCAGCAGCCGACGGGTCGCGTCGTCGGTGTACCAGTGGTGCGCGGCAGCCCTCCCCCCCTCGGCCCGCGGCAGGTATCCGGGCAGCGCCTCGAGGGTCGCATCGAGACGCGCCGCCGAGAAGTCCGCCATAACCCGCTCCCTCCCTCTCCGCGCCCGCGCCAGCGCCTCGGGGAAGTCCTCGACGATTCGGGTGAGGGCAGCCACGTACCCCGAGGTGTCCTCGGGGTCGCCGACGAGGAAGCCGGTGGCCGTGGTGACCACGCGCGCGATGTCACCGACGTCGGGAGCGACCACCGGCATCCCACTGGACATCGCCTCGAGAACGGTGTTGGGCAGCCCCTCGCGATCGCTGGTCAGCAGCAGCACCTCGCCGCCCTCACGCGCCATCTCGGCGAACCCGGACGTGTAGGGCGGATGCAGCACCGCCCCGATGCTCCGCAGCCGGTCGAGGGTCGACGTGAGGGCAGGGTCATCCCCGATGACGGCGTCTCCGTACACGTGGAACTCCACGGGAAGCCCGCGCAGCGCCTCCGCGATGGGGACCAGCCGGTCGAGGCGCTTCTGACGATCGAACCGTCCTGCCCAGACGACGCGCAGAGGGGCGTCCGCCGTCAGTGGGCGGGCACGAAGGCCCAGGTCGGGCTCCTGCACGGCTGCGGGATGGACGACGAAGGCATCCTCCGGCGCCCCTTCGGCAGACGCCATGTGCCGGACCAGCTTCGCGTTGTCGGTCAGCACTCCGGCGAGGTGCCGGTAGAAATCCCGGGACCGGTGGTGCAGGAAGGACCACATCGTGCCGTCGGGAAGCCTGTCGAGGACGTAGGTCGAGACGAAGAGATCCGAGTGCTGCGCGAGCGGGGCCCCGAACACGTCGACCACGTCGAACCCAAGCGTCGAGTTCACGACGTGCACGGTGCCGGGGCGGCGCTGCGCGATGATCTGGCCGAGGACCCGCACACCGAATTGCGGCAGCAGTTCGAACCGGCCCAGCTCGAACACGGTGACGCCTTCCAGCGCGCCGAGGCGCGTCGACGGCTCCGGCTCGGTCGTGATGAGGGCCACCGTGGCATCCGGTCGGGTGCGGCGCACGGCAGCGATGTACTGCGCCGTCAGCAGGTCGGCACCCCCTGTGCGCAGCCAGGGGGCAATGAAGAGCACGTCGATCTGTTCCGGCAGTGCGGCAATGGCCGACCAGTAGGCGCGCTGCTCCGGAAGGAAGGTCGTTCCCCAGTCCGTTCCCCAGCGGCCGTATCCCCGCAGGGTGTCATCCGACGGAAAGGGGATCTCCGGTTGCAGTTCGTGAGCCTTCGACCAGTCGTCGCGGCGTGCGGCGAGATCGTCCGCAATCGCCACGGGAGGGGCGGGTCGGCGCAGCCTCTCGCGCACCGGGCGCGCCAGGTAGGCTGCGGTGCGCCGCGCCAGGCTCAGCGCCCGTCCGACGGGGTGCCGTCGCCTCGCCGGACGTCCGGGCGCGGCGGCCGACGCTCCGATCCGCTGCAGCGCCTCGACGGCGACGGCGCGACTCGAGAGCAGCTCATTGCGCGGCAGCAGGCTCGCGTGATGCGCCGCGGCCAGTCCATGCGGCGACGCCCGGTAGAACAGCGTGGTCCCGGCGGCGACGACGTGCGGGACGTCGCCGGCGAGCGTGTCGCAGTTCCAGGCCCAGTCTTCGGGGCCGAATCCGCCCCCGGGCGGAGAAGGGCGGTAGGGGTAGCGTTCGAACACGCGACGGTCGGCCAGAACGAAGGCGTCCCAGGGGTTGAACCAGGCCAGCCATCCGCGCTGGAACTGCGGCGACACCGAGGAGATGAGCGGCCAGACCTCGCGTTTGGCGCCGAACGTCACCACGAGTTCTGGATGCACGACGGACGGGACGTCCTGCGCGGACAGCAGGGCGTGGGCATGCGCGAGCCAGTTGCCGGAGGGCAGGTTGTCCGCGTCCAGCACGCCGACGGCCGAGGCCTGGGAACGGGCGATGCCGTCGTTTCGGGCGAGGGAGAGGTCGCCATGATCCACGTCGATGACCTCGACGCGCTCTGCGGCACTCAACGCCCCGCTACGCAGCGCCTGATCCACGGCGCTCCGGGTCGCTTCGTCGATGCGATCGCCGACGATGACCACTTCGACCCGTGCCGGCGCCGCTTCGACGATGCAGCGGCCCAGCGAGCGGAGCGTCGGCACGAGGAAGCGGCCCTCGTGGTGCACCGTGACGATGATGGCGATGTCGGCTACGGAAGGCACAGTCCACCACTCTATCCGGGCCGTCCGCGCGCAGCCGGCACGGGCGAACCCCTAGCATGGACGGCGCCCCGACGAGTTGGAGACTCCTTGCCGCACCGCCGCATCGCCGCCGCACTCGCCCTCATCGTCGTCGCCGGCGCGCTCGCCGCTCCTTCTCCTGCCTCCGCCGATCCGACGGTGGACGCGCGTTCCGTCATCCTGGCCGAGACGAACGCCCATCGCGCCGCCCACGGCCTGAACCCTGTGCTCCCCCTGCCTGCGCTCGACTCGATCGCGCAGAGCTGTTCGCAGCAGCAGGCGAATGCCCAGCGGATGGAGCACTGCACCGGCTACCACACGCGGTACCCCGCGGGCTGGCGCAGCGCCTCCGAGAACGTGGCCTACGGCCAGCGGGTCTCAGACGTGGTGGATGCCTGGATGAACTCGGCGGGGCACCGCGCAAACATCCTCGCGCCCACGGCCACCCACCTGGGCATCGGCTATGCGCTCTCCTCGGCCGGCCGGCCCTACTACACCCAGAACTTCGCCTCGTACGTCCCCGACAGCGGAATGGTGTTCGTGGACGTCAGCTCGCGGAGCGGGTCGGCCTTCCGCAGCGAGTTCGCCGCCGACATCCACTGGCTGGCCGGCCGGGGGATCACCACCGGGTACCCGGTCGGATCCGGCCTGCGCGCTTTTCAGCCTTGGACCGGAGTGGCACGCGACGCGATGGCCGCGTTCCTCTACCGCTACGCCGGGTCGCCACGCTTCACCGCGCCCACGACCTCCCCCTTCGCCGACGTGGCGACGACGCACCCCTTCTATCGGGAGATCGCCTGGCTGGCCGACGAGGGCATCTCCACCGGATGGACCGACGCGGACGGGACCCGCCGCTTCCGCCCGGCCGACACCATCACGCGCGACGCGATGGCGGCATTCCTGCACCGCTCGCTCGCGGCCGGGGCGACGGCGTCGGCGTCGGCCCCGTTCGTCGACGTGCCTCCCAGCAACACATTCCACACCGCGATCGCCTGGCTCGGCGGCGCCGGCATTTCGACCGGCTGGGAGGTGGGCGGCAACCGCGAATTCCGCCCGTATGCGACGGTGACGCGCGACGCGATGGCGGCGTTCCTCCGACGCGCCGACGCCTCCCGGTGAGCGGGCGGCCGACGGCGAGCAGGCTCACCCCGAGGTGTAATCGGCGTTGTATCGGTCGAGCACCTCGTTGATCGGCGCGTCGAGGACGAGTCTGCCCTTGTCGAGGTAGAGCCCACGGGTGCAGAAACGACGCAGGTCGCGCTCGTTGTGACTGACGAAGAAGAGCGTCCGTCCCTCCGCGAGCAGCTCGTCGATGCGCCGATAGCACTTCTCACGGAAGGCCTTGTCACCGACAGCCAGGACCTCGTCGACGAGCAGAATCGGCTCCTCGAGCTGCGACACGACCGCGAACGCCAGGCGCACCTTCATTCCGCTGGAGAGATGCTTGTAGGGGGTGTCGACGAACTCCTCCAGTTCAGCGAACCCGATGATGTCGTCGAAGCGGCGGGCAACCTCCGCACGCGGCATCCCGTGCAGACCCGACGTCAGGCGCACGTTCTCCCGCACGGTGAGATCGCCGACGAAGCCGCCCGTGATCTCGATGAGAGGGGCCACACCACCGTGGACGTCGACACGGCCGGTGTCGGGCAGCAGCACCCCTGCCACCAGTTTCAGAAGCGTGGACTTGCCCTGGCCGTTGCGCCCGACGACGCCGATGGCCTCGCCCGCTTGCACGGTGAACGACACGTCGCGCAGGGCCCAGAAGTCACCGGGCGGGGTGCGTCGGCGGGAGCCGCCGAACAGGTCCTTGATGCTGCGCCGACCCCGCCGGCCACGCCGGAAGCGGACGCCCAGGTCCACAGCCTCGATGGCGACAACCTTCGCCATCACAGCTCCTTCAGCACCGACGGCTCGAGCCGCCGGAACGAGAAGATCCCCAGCACCAGGAAAAGCACCGTCATCACCACGGACATCACGACGGCAGGGGTGTCCCATTGTTCGGGGAAGAATCCGACCCGATACATCGTGAAGATGCCGGCGAGCGGGTTGAACACAGCCAGATCCCGGAAGGGCTCCGGCAGATCCGCGACGCCGTAGATGACCGGTGAAGCGTAGAACAGCGCGCGGAGGATCAACCGGGTTGTGCGTTCGAGATCCGACCACAGCACGCACAGCGGGGCGACGAGCAGTCCGAGGCCCACCAGAAGCGCCGCCTGCAGCAGCACCGCGGCGGGGAACCACAGCAGCCCCCACCCCACCTGCGCCCCGGCGAACACCGCGAACACCACCAGCACCGGCAGGGAGCAGAGGAACTCGACGCCCTTGCTCAGGACGATGCGGTTCACCCAGATCGATCGCGGAATGGCCGTGGACCTCACCAGCCTCGCGTCCTTGTTGAAGGCGCGCGTGAGGTCGGAGACCGCGGCGTTGAACCACACCCACGGCAGCAGCGCCGTCATGAGGAACACGATGTAAGGCTCAGCGCCCACCGTGCGCTGGAAGACCTGGGTGAACACGAACCAGTAGATGGCGCTCATCACCAGCGGATCCAGCACCGACCACACGTAGCCGAGAAGGCTGGTCGCGTACCTCACCTTGAGGTCGCGCGCGGTCAGAAGCCACAACGAGTGGACGTAACGGCGCAGCGACCCCGGGGCGCCGACTGTCCGCACTGAACTCACACGGTCGATCCTATTGTGCGGGAACCGGGGAATCGCCCAGCGACCACGCCTCGACACAGGGTGATCGCGTAACCTGAAGTGCTTTCGTCCCCCACACCCCTGCGGATGCCTGTGACCCGGTTCTCCACGCTTCTCGATCTGCCGCTGCGCAGACCACGCGCCCTCGAAGCGAAGCCCCCTGCACGTCAGGAGATCCAGGCACTCCGGGCGCTGGCGGTCATGGGGGTGCTGCTGTTCCACCTGTGGCCGCACCGCCTGACGGGCGGGTACATCGGAGTGGACGTCTTCTTCGTCGTCTCCGGCTACCTCATCACCGATCACCTCCTGCGGGAGTACGCCGCCCGCGGGCGGATATCGTTGGCCTCGTTCTGGGCACGGCGCGCGCGGCGTCTGCTGCCGGCATCGCTCCTCGTACTCTCACTTACGGCGGCTGCGACGTATCTCTGGGTCCCCCTGACCCGCTGGTCGCAGTTCGGCTGGGAGATCATCGCGTCGGCGTTCTACGTGCAGAACTGGGCGATGGCCGCTCAATCCGTCGACTACATGGCGATGTCCAACACGGCCTCCCCGGTGCAGCACTTCTGGACCCTGGGTGTCGAGGAGCAGTTCTACATCCTCTGGCCCGTGCTTCTCGTCGGCGGCGCAGCGGTCGCCGGCCGCCTGCGACGCAGCGGTATGGTCGGCATCACGGCCCTGATACTGGCGGCGACCGCGGGCAGCTTCGTCTATTCGGTCGTGTTCACCGCGACCGACCCGGACGTCGCGTACTACTCCACCTTCACACGCGCGTGGGAGTTCGGTGCGGGCGCCCTGCTGGCGCTCGGCCTGCGCCGGCGGCCGGCATGGTTCTCCCCTCGCCCGGCGGCCGCTGCGTCATGGCTCGGCTTCGCGGCCATCGGCGCCACGATGGTGCTCTACGACGCGACGACGCCGTTTCCCTCGTTCACCGCCGCTCTGCCTGTGCTGGCGACGGTGCTGGTCATCGCAGCAGGCACTCCGTCCGTCGCCGCTGCACCGACGCGTCTGCTGGCCCTGCGGCCGGTGCAGTTCGTGGGGGACGTCTCCTACGGCGTGTACCTGTGGCATTGGCCACTCATCGTCCTGCTGCCCTACATCACGGGGCACCGGCTCTCGACCTGGGAGGCACTCGCGGTGCTGTGCGCCTCCCTGCTGCTGGGATGGGCGTCGAAGACCCTCGTGGAGGACCCCGTGCGCGCCCTTCCCTGGCTCGCCCGTGGTGCAGCAAGGCGCTCGCTGTTGTCGACGCTTGCGGCGATGACGGCCGTGACGGCTCTGGCGCTTCCGCTCGCCCTCGCCACGGTTCCACCGCCGCCGACGACCGCCGCGAAGCCCGACGCCTGCTGGGGCGCCTCCGCGATGACCGACCCGAGCTGCGGCCCTGCCGATCAGGTGCCGATGGCGGCACCTGTCGCCTCCTTCGCCGCCGACCTCCCGACGGAGGAGGTGCAAGCGTGCGAGATCACGGTGGAGCTCGCATCCCACCGACGATGCGACCTCGTCGACGCGCAGAGCCCGACGCGCGTCGCGCTCGTCGGGGACTCCCACGCGACCCGGTGGGTCGAGGCATTCGAGCGAGCGGCGGAGAGCGAGGGATGGGGGCTGTCGACGTTCCTGGTATCCGGCTGCCCCCTGGTGTCCGCCGACCCCATCGGCGGCCCGTGGGGCTTCGACCCCGTCGGAGGCGAGCTCTGCCCGCAGCCGACGGCCGCCGTCCTGGACGCACTGGTCTCCGACCCCTCGATCACCGACGTCGTCCTCACCAACCGCACCCGCCTGTACGTCTCCGACGACCCGGCAGACCACCCGCTCAGCGCCGAAGCCGTCGAGGCGACGATCCGCACGCTCCAGCAGGCGGGCAAGAACGTGATCGTGCTGGCGGACCCGCCGGAGGTGCGCGGGACGCCGGAGTTGGGAGCACCCGGAGCGATCGACTGCCTCGCCACCCCGAGCGCGCGCGACTGCGACCTGCCTCGCGCCGCCGCCGACTTCGCCGACCCCATGCGCGCGGCAGCGGACCGCGCGGCGGCGCCGACCATCGATATGACCGACCTGTTCTGCACCCCTGATCGCTGCCTGTGGCGAATCGGCGGCCTGATCGTATACACCGACGACAACCACCTGACGAGGTCCTTCGCAGCAAGTCTCGCCCCCACCCTCACCGAGCGGCTCCGTGCCTCTGGTGTGGGCGGCTGACTCTCACCATCCGGTGAGACGGGCGATCTCCTCACGCACTCGGGGCGCCAGCGTCTGAGCATACGAGCGGGTGAGGTGGTTGTCGTCGAGATACACCACCACGCCTCCGATGACGGCGGGGCAGGTCCCGTTCGGGCAGAGGTACGCCGTGAGGTCGGCGACCGCGACGCCCTCGTCGGCGAGACGCGATGCGGGATTCACCGCCGACATCACATCCGCGAGATCGCGCGAGCAGACCGGGTCGTCGCGACCGTTGTCCTCGACGCACACGAACATGTCCTCGTCGAACCGCGGGTTATCACGCAGCGCCAGCACCGGCGCCCCCGACTGCCGCAGTCGTTCGATGGTGCGGCCGACGCCGCGCAGCATCCGCTCATCGTCGTCGTCGGGCACGGACTTCGTCGCCATGAGCACGACGAGGTCCGGTTGCAGATCGGCCGCGTAATCGAGCACGGCCTCGCGCCACGACGCGCAACCCTCCACGCCCGGCACGGGCTTCTCATCCTCCGCGAGCGCACACCCCGCTTTGAGGAGGGCGACGATCTGCCACCCCTCGCGCTCCGACAGCGGCTCGAGAGCGCCCATCCACTGCTGGGCGTGCGAGTCGCCCGCCACCAGGACGGTGCGCTGCGCGTGCGGGGTGCGGGTCGACACGCAGGTCCCCTCGAGGGCGCTGCGCGCCGGGGCCAGCTCACCCGCACACTCCCCCGCCAGCCCCACCCATTCGTCGCCGACGTCGGTGCCCAGCGGAACCAGCGGCGCGTCGGGTGCCGGTTCGCGCGCGGGCGGATCGTAGAGCACCGCGGCCCCCGGGTTGGTCTGCGAGGCCGTCGCTGCGTTCCGGATCGCCTCCGCTGCCTGCCAGGAGGCCAGCGGAACGGCGACCAGGCCCACGCACGCGATGACCGCGACGACGGCGCGCCGCTGCGGCGCGTCCGCGAGCGCACGCTGCACGGGTTTCTCGACGGCTCGGGTGATGAGGGATGCCAGGGCGATCGAGACCGCGATGATTCCCGCCCCGGCAAGCAGGCCAACCTGCGTGGAATCGGTCACCAGCATGTAGGTGATCAGCACGGGCCAGTGCACGAGGTAGAGGGCGTAGGCGATCCCCGACAGGCGCTGCAGGGGCCTTGTGGACAGCAGGCGCGCGGGACCCGAATGCGGCGCGGCGTCACCGGAGACGATCACCGCTGCCGCGGCGAGGGTCGGCCAGAGGGCGAGGTAGCCGGGGAACCCGCCCTGAACGTCGAGCAGCACGCCGCACAGGATGAGTGCCGTCAGGCCCACCCAGCCGAGGATGACCGCGATGACGCCGCGCAAGCGGATCCACGGGGCCAGCAGCGCCAGCAGCGAGCCCAGGGAGAACTCCCACAGCCGGGCGAAGGTGTCGAAGTAGGCGAACGCCTGGTTGGTGGCCGTGGTGATGATCGAATACGTCAGGGACGCGATGAACACCGCGGTGAACAGCACGATGAGTGCCCTGCGCGGTGACGTCGACATCCGCCGGGCGATCGCCAGGGTGGCCAGGATCAGCAACGGCCACAGCACGAAGACCTGGCCCTGCACCGACAGCGACCAGAAGTGCTGCAGCGGGCTGGGCAGCACGGTGTCGCGGGCGTAGTAGTCGACGGCTGACGCCGCGAGGTCCCAGTTCTCGACGTAGAAGAGCGACGCCCACGTCTGACGCCGCAGATCCGCCCACTGGGCCGAAGGGAAGAACGCCCACACCAACGCCAGGATGCCGAGAAGGGTCACGGCGGCCGCCGGCAGAAGACGTCGGAACCGACCGAGCCAGTAGGAACCCAGTCGCAGAGGCGCGCCCCGCTCGGCCCGGCGGATGAACGAGGCGGTCAGGAAGTACGCCGAGATCATCAGGAAGACGTCGACGCCTCCCGACACGCGCATCGACCAGACGTGGTAGACCACGACGAGGGCGATGGCCAGCGCCCTCAGCCCGTCGACGTCGGCGCGCCGCGGACTCGCACGTCTCCTGCGCATCCCGCTGGGGGCGGAGCGTACAGAGACGACGTCGGACATCACGCCAGCTGGTTGTTCCACATGGACAGCGCTGAGCCGATCGCCATGTGCATGTCGAGGTACTGGTACGTGCCCAGCCGACCGCCGAAGTGCACGTCGGCCTCACCCTTGGTCAGCTCACGGTACCGGCGCAGGCGCTCACGGTCCGTCGCGGTGTTCACGGGATAGTAGGGCTCGTCTTGGCCGGTCGCGAATCGCGAGAACTCGCGCATGATCACCGTGCGGTCGGCGGGATACCGATCAGATCGCTCCGGGTGGAAGTGCTTGAACTCGTGGATGCGGGTGTACGGGACGTCGGCGTCCGCGTAGTTCATGACGGACGTGCCCTGGAAGTCGCCGACATCGAGCACCTCCTCCTCGAAGTCGAGCGTGCGCCACGAGAGCTCACCCTCGACGTTGTCGAAGTACCGATCGATCGGACCGGTGTACACGATGGGAAGCCGCCCCACCGTCGCCTGCTTGCTCAGCGGCTGCGAGACGTCGAAGAAGTCGACGTTGAGCTTCACGTCGATGTTCGGGTGGTCGGCCATGCGCTCCAGCCACGCCGTGTACCCGTCGACGGGAAGGCCCTCCCAGGTGTCGTTGAAGTAGCGGTTGTCGTAGGTGTAGCGCACGGGCAATCGGCTGATCACCTCGGCCGGCAGGTCCTTGGGATCGGTCTGCCACTGCTTGGCGGTGTAGTCGCGGATGAAGGCCTCGTACAGCGGCCGCCCGATGAGCCCGACGGCACGCTCCTCCAGGTTGCGCGCGTCGCGCGGGTCGAACTCGCCGGCGAGCTCCTGAATCAGCGCGCGCGCCTCGTCGGGCGAGTAGGCGGCCTGGAAGAACTGGTTGATGGTGCCGAGGTTGATCGGCAGGGGGAACACGACCCCCTTGTGGTTGGTGTACACACGGTGCACGTAGTCCGTGAACGCGGTGAAGCGATTGACGTACTCCCAGACCGTCGCGTTGGAGGTGTGGAACAGATGCGCACCGTATCGGTGCACTTCGATGCCTGTGGTCACTTCGTCTTCGCTGTACGCGTTGCCCCCGATGTGGTGGCGGCGGTCGATGACGGTGACGCGGCGGCCGGCAGCGGCCGCTCGCTCGGCGATAGTGAGGCCGAAGAAGCCGGAGCCGACGATCAGGAGGTCCATGGAGGGAGTGCTTTCGTGTCGGGGCGACGGCGGTTCGCCGATCCGCGTCAGTCTATCGGGCGGCGATTTCGTAGGCTGGGAGGGCCATGACTCTCGAGATCTTCATCCCGTACTGGGGCGACCCCGACCTGCTGTTCCGCACCGTGGACTCGGTGCGTGCCCAGCGCAACCCCGACTGGCGCCTGGAGGTGATCGACGACTGCTATCCGGATGACGCCGTCCCCGCGTGGTTCCAAGAGCTGGACGATGACCGCGTCACCTACACCCGCAACGCCGAGAACCTCGGCATCACCGAGAACTACCGTGAAGCGATCCGGCGCGCCACGCAGCCCTACATCACGATCCTCGGGTGCGACGACCTGTTGCATCCCGACTATGTCGACGTGATCAGCCGGACCATCGCGGCGGTGCCGGATGCCGACGTGATCCAGCCCGGTGTCGACGTCATCGACGAGCACGGCACCTCGATCCGCCCGCTGGTCGACCGGGTGAAGCAGGGCGTGCTGGCACCGAGGGGCGGCCACGGCATCGCGGTGCTTCGCGGCGAGGCGATGGCCACCAGCTTGATCCGCGGCGACTGGCTCTACTGGCCGTCGCTGACCTTCCGCACCGCGACGCTGCGTCGGATCGACTTCCGCGACGGGTTGCCGATCATCCAGGATCTGGCGCTGCTGATGGACATCGCCTTCGAGGACGGGACCCTCGCCTACAACCCGACGGTCGTGTTCTCCTACCGCAGGCACGGCGGGTCGGCCTCCCAGAAGGCCCTGCTCGACGGCCGACGCTTCCGCGATGAGCGTTCGTACTACCGCCAGGCACGTGGGCTCGCGCAGGCGAAGGGCTGGCGGCGCACCGCGTCGGCGGCGCACCTGCGGCTGTTCTCCCGACTGCACGCGATGGCGGAGCTCCCCGGGCTTCTGCGTCACGGCACAGGTGCCGGGATAAGATCGACGCTGGCCCACGTCTTCCTCTGACGCGGCGGACCGCGACCTCGAACGCAGGAGCACCAGATGGCGGAGCATGTCCTGATCACCGGCGGGGCCGGCTTCATCGGATCGCGCCTCGCGGCGCGGCTGGTGGCCGGCGGGCACACGGTCACCGTGCTCGACGCCCTCATTCCCCAGGTCCACGGGGACGACCCGGCGCGCACATCGCCGCTGCTGCGGTCGCTCGACGGAATCGCCGAGGTGATCCACGGCAGCGTGACATCTGCCGAAGACCTGACCCGCTCGCTGCGGGGGGCGACGGTGGTCGTCCATCTCGCCGCGGAGACGGGCACCGGGCAGTCGATGTACGAGATCGACCGCTACGTCGAGACGAATGTCGGCGGCACCGCGAAGCTGCTCGATCTGCTCGCCAACACCGAGCACTCGGTGCGCAGGCTCGTGATCGCGTCATCCCGCTCCATCTACGGCGAGGGCTCCTACCTCACCGAAGACGGCCGCACCGTCTTTCCTCCCCACCGGTCCGATGAGGAGATGGCCGCGGGGGATTTCGAGGTCCACATGGCCGGCGAAGGGCCGTTGACCGTCATCCCGACGGCCGAGGACGCGAAGCTCCACCCGTCGAGCGTCTACGGCATCACCAAGCAGATGCAGGAATCGCTCATCATGACGGTGTCGCCGACGATCGGCATCGAGCCAGTCGCGCTCCGGTACCAGAACGTCTACGGGCCCGGCCAATCGCTCAAGAACCCGTACACCGGCATCCTGTCGATCTTCTCCACTCTGATCCGCCAGGGCAAAGAGATCAACATCTTCGAGGACGGCCTGGAGTCGCGTGACTTCGTGTACATCGACGATGTCGTGGAGGCGACGTTCCTGGCATCCGTCCGCCCCGAAGCCGCCGGCGGCGTGTTCAATGTGGGCTCGGGGGTGCCCACCACGGTGCTGCAGGTCGTCGAGGCCCTCTTCGCCGCCTACGGCACCGAAGTCCCCACGCGGGTGTCCGGCAACTACCGGCTGGGCGACATCCGTCACAACATCGCGGACACGACGCGCCTGCGCGAGGTCCTCGGGTTCACCCCCGCCGTCGCGTTCGAGGACGGCGTCCGCGCCTTCGCGGAATGGGTGCTGCAGGAGCCGGTCGAAGGCGACGCCTATCAGCGTTCGCTGGACGAGATGGCGGCGCGGAATCTCCTGAAGTGAGCCTGCGCACGCTGTTGCACAGCACGCCCTACCCGTACCGCGCGAACAGCCTCAACATGTTCCGCCTCATCCTGGCGGCTCTCGTACTCGTCGCGCACTCGTACTACATCACCGGCGCGGGCGAGGGTCCCCACATCCAGGGCGAAAACCTGGGCGGGTGGGCCGTCGCCGGGTTCTTCGTCCTCAGCGGCTTCCTCATCACCCGCAGCCGGCTGCGCACCACTCCCGCCGCGTACCTCCTTCACCGGATCGCTCGGATCTTCCCCGCCTTCCTGGTCTGCCTCGTCGTGACGGCGTTCGTCTTCGCCCCGCTGGCCGCACTGATCGAGCACGGGACGCTGGCAGGCTTCCTCACCACGCCGGTCACGCCGCTGCAGTACATCTGGTCGAACGTCACGCTCTACATCGACACCTATACGATCGGCACGACGCTGCAGTCCGTGCCCTACCCGGGCGCCTGGAACGGCTCATTGTGGACGCTGTTCTTCGAGTTCTGCTGCTACATGATCGTCTGGCTGCTGGGCGGTCTCGCCCTGTACCGGCGAAATGCCGCGCTGGCCGGTGTCGTTTACGTCCTCAGCCTGTTCGTGTGGATCGCCATCCCCGCCGCGGAGCGGCTCGGCTTGGACGGCAGCTTCGTGCTCCTGGCGAAGCTCGCGCCGTTCTTCCTGGGCGGGGCGTTCGTGTACTTCATCGTCGAGCGTTCCGGGATCAGCCCGGTCCTGGGCGTCGCGAGCCTGGTGCTGGCCGGGCTGCTCATCGTCGGCGTGCCCCACTGGGGCGGACAGGCGGCCGCGCCGCTGCTGGCCTACGGACTGCTGTGGCTCTCGGCGATCGTGCCGCAGCCGGCCTTCATCGCCCGCAACGACGTCAGTTACGGCTTCTACATCTACGCGTGGCCTGTTCAGCAGCTGCTCGTCCTGGTGGGCGTGGGGGCATGGGGACTGGGTCTGTACATGCTCGCGGCCGCCGCGGTGACACTGATGCTGGCGTGGTTGAGCTGGACCCTCGTCGAGCGACGCGCGATGGCCTGGGCCAGGCCCAGCAAGGAGCCCCTCCGTCCTCCGGAGATGCTCCCCGGCGACATCCAGCGCGCCTGATCGCTCTCTGCCCGCCTTGGTATGCTGGGTGACCATGCCTCGAGTTCTGGTCGACCTTCTCTCGTACTCCGGAACCAAAGGCGGCATGGAGACCTACACGCGCGAGCTGTACCGCGCACTCGGCACCCTCGGCGGAGACTGGGAGTACGTCGGGTACCTGAGCAAGGAAGGTGCGCTGCTGGACCGCTCATGGTTTCCCGGACGCATCATCGAGTCGGGGATCAGCGGCGAGAACCGGTTCGCATGGGCCTGGGGCGAGCTCACGCAGGTCGCGCGCGCTGCACGCGCAGCCGGTGCCGATCTCGTGCACGCGCCGGCGACGCTGGGGCCGCGGAAGACGGCTATGCCCACCGTCGTCACCATGCACGACATGCTCTATTGGAGCCACCCCGAGTACATGTCCACACCGCTGTACACGGCGCCGGTGAAGCTGATGGAGAAGCTCGCCGCCCGCAACGCGGAGCGCATCGTCACGATCAGTCCGGAATCGGCCGACGAGATCGTGAAGTACCTCGGCGTGGATCGCCGCAAGCTCGATGTGATCCCGCTCGCCGGCTCGGCACCGGAAGGGGTCGACCGCTCCCTCGCCGGGTCCGAGGGTCCGATGGTCGTGGCGATGGGAAACCGCCGGCCGCACAAGAACTGGGACGCCTTGATCCGCGCCGCCGCGCTGCTGCCCCCGCAGGAGCGTCCCCGTGTCGTGATCACGGGAGGACGGGGCGAGGACCCACTTGCGCCACTCGTGCGCGAACTCGGCCTGCAGGACAGCGTGGACCTGCGCGGCTGGGTGGACGACGACGAAATGCGCCACCTGTATTCGACGGCCGATGCGCTCGTGATCCCCTCGTACGCGGAAGGTTTCTCGCTGCCCACGTTGGAAGCGATGGGTGCCGGCATCCCGGTGCTCCTCAGCGACATCCGCGTACACCGCTACGTGGCCGGCGAAGCAGCCCGTTTCTTCGCCCCGGACGACCACGCCATGCTCGCTGAGCTGCTCCGGCGGGTGACCTCCGACGCGCAGCTGCGCGAGTCGATGACCGCCGCAGGGCGGGCCCGCGCGGCCGGATTCACCTGGCACCGCACGGCCGAGGAGACACGCAGGAGCTTCGAGAAGGCGCTCGGGATGCCTGTCTCAGGACAGTCCGCAGCCGACCACGCGGTATAGCGCCGCCTCGCCGATCCTCTCGACGAGCTCGACGTTGTCGGACTCCTCGAGTTCGTCCAGGCCTTCGAAGACCTGATCGTGGTTGTTGATCTGCTGGTCGCCGAAGTCGAGGACCCACTTCACCTCGAGCCGTTCGGTGGCCTCGCACGCCGGATCGCCCGCGTCGGCCGAGTCGAATCCCTCGAGGAAGAGCCGCATGTCGGGGTCGATGTCCATCAGGAGGTGCGGCATGAGGACCGGGCGCCCCGCGAATGCGTACGCCAGCCCCGCACCGGTCCACGCGCTGCCGCCGACCAGCTCGTCCTCCGGTACCGTCTCGGCCACGAGACGGAACATCTCGAGCTCGTCAGGTGTCAGCATCCATGACTCGTCCGAGATGGCGTACACGCCCCTGGCCTGATCCACGGCGTCGCGGATCGCGGCGCCCTGCGTGCCGACGGCGAGCGCGGCACCCGCGACGAGCGCCACGCCGACGACGACGGGGCGCCGCAGCGGGGCGCGACGGCGTTCCCACGCTCTCTTCGCCGCATCCGCTGTGCTCTGCACGCCGAGGGCTGCCAGCGGCAGCGTGGCGAGCGGGTACAGGGCGGCGAGCCGGGGGATGTTGTTGTACCAGGGCCCCGTGATCAGCAGCCGCAGCGTCTCGCTCGTGCTGGCGGCGGCGACGACGTACAGCACGCCCGCCATCACCCAGAGGCCCAGCGCCGTCCAGGCCAGGGCGTCGCGACGCCGCACCGCTGCGACGATGCCGACCACGGAGAACACCGCCACGACCGTGGCTACCGGCATGAAGTAGACCGAGGCGGTGAGCACCTCGCCGACCGCCTGTCCGATGCTCTCGGCGATCGGCCAGTAGATCTGGTCGGCCGGCGGGCGCACGATACCCAGCGCCACGAAACCCAGAACGGCATAGGCGGCCAGCGCACCGATGAGCAGCCACCTGCGGGAGCGCTCGAGCCCGGAGCGGAAGGCCTGCACGGCTGCGACGACCACCATCGGCACGGAGAAGGCGAGGAGCGACACGAGGCCGCCGGGATGGGCCACCGCCATGCCCGGCACGACGCCCACCAGGACGAGGAGCGCGGGCCACCGGCCGAGGCCGTCCGGAGCGCGCACCACGCCGACCAGGCCCACGAGAGCGGCCACGGCCACCGGGAGCACGGCATAGGAGAGAAACATCGGGTACAGCACGCCGTAGTTGAGCAGCAGCAGAGGGAATGCGGGGAAGGCTGCCGCGAAGATGCCGGCCGCGACGGTGAGGACCGGGCGTCCGCCGAAGAGCGTGCGGGTCAGGAGCACCGCCCCCAGCGGCCAGACTGCGCAGGCCGCGACGAAGCTCACCGCGTTGATCGCCACCGGGATCGACACCCCGGTGAGCCCCACGGTCAGCGCCGTGAGCCCATGCCAGGCGCTCGGATAGAACCCGAGAGCACCCTCGGGTGAGGTCATGCGTCCCAGGGTGAAGGGCGATGCGCTCTGGGTGTCGATCACCCAGCGCACCGCGTTCAGGTGGAAGACGTTGTCATACGACTGCGAGAAGGCCTCCGGCGAACCTGCCACGCGCACGAGCTGGAACGCGATGAGCGATCCCGCCGCGATCACGGCGACGATGACCGGCCACCAGGCGCCACGTGCGCCCGTGCGCGTCTGCCGGGTCGCCGGCACGAGGGTGACGACGATCGCGATCAGCACGGCGGCCACGAGCGTGACCGCAACGACCGGCAAGGGCCCCCAGGGGATGCCGACCGCAGGCGCCGCGATCGCCGCCGTGGCCAGTGCGGTCAGCCCGAGCGGCGCCGCCGTAGCGGCGAGCCAGATGCCCCGCAGCCGCAGAGCGATCCCCAGCACGAGCCCGGGAACGACGAGCACGAGAGCGCACACCACCGCAGTGGGCACGAAGGCGACATAGGACAATTCGGGAACTCCTCAGCTCGTGGCCCGGAAAGACTTTACTGCACGGCGTCGCCGGATCCCTGAGCGCTCCCTCGCCGTCGCGCGGCTCGCCACAGCACGACCCCGTGCAGGGCGACTCCGGCGATGGGCGCGATGATCATGGCCATCACGAGGCGGACGTCATACGATCCCGGCGCGAGCAGGAAGACCACCGTCAGCACTGCGGACGCGATCCAGCCGGTCGAATAGGCCACGTGGCGGCCGGCGCTCAGCACCGCAGCCCCCGTCACGGTCAGCAGACCCACCAGCGCGGCGCCACCGACGATGGCGGCCACGAGGGCCGGAGTCACCATGAACCGGTCCGACGTGATGAACGCGATCACCGGCGGCCCGATGAGAGCACCTGCGAGGGCGAGCACCCCGGTGGCGGCCAGCGCCGCGGCCAGCAGCGCAGCGAGCCGGCGCGGCACGATTCCCCCTCCGTCCCTCAGTCGAGCCACCAGATAACTCTGCAGCGCCTGGAGCGGGACCACGATCGGAGCGCGTGTCACCGTGATGGTGAAGATGAGGGCGGCGGTCACCTCGGCGGGCTCCGCGGAGAACGCCACCCCCATCAGCAGCGGAAGCCCGGTGATCATGAGGCCCATCGCGGTGGCGGCGGCCACCGTGTGGGTGGTGTTGCGAAGCAGGCGACCGGTGTCGACGTCGATCCCCAGACGCCCTCTGACGCGGCCCCGGTATACGAGCCAGACCACGCCCGCTGCCAGCACGAACGGGACGGAGACGAGCACCTCGAGCACGGCGGCATCCGCTCCGAGCAGCAGCGCCGACACGACGAGCGCCGCCCGGACGACCGCATCCACGAGCGTCAGCAGCGCCGCCGCAGACCAGACCTGCAGCCCGTAAACCACACCGGAGAGGATGGCGACGACCAGATACCCGCACGCCCCGACGAGCAGCGCGGCGCCTGTGATCACTCCGCGGACGGCGCCCGCCGTAGCCATCTGTGCGATCGTGATCGCCACGACCACCACGACGACAGCGACGACCAGGGGCAGGGCGTAGCGCCGGAGCACTCTGCCCGCGGAGGCGGCGCCGGCGCGTCGTGGTGCAGCGGCCCGGGTCACCTCCTGCTGGACGCCCGACATCGCCGACACGAGCAGATAGAGCAGGGACCAGTAGGCGGCGAAGGCGACGTACTGGTCGGCGTCGACGAGCAGGATGCCGGCGGCGAGCTGTACGACGTACCCGAGCAGCCCAGCCACCGCGGTGGCCGCCAGGATGCCGACCAGGCCCCGCCCCGGGGCCGCCTGTGAGCTCATTCCGCCGGGTTCTGTGCGCCGGGGTCCGACTCACCGGGTGCTCCCGGAGAGGGGGTGGAACGGAGCTGTTCGACCTCGGCGCGCAGAATGGCGACGTCCTCGGCCACCCGCCGCACCTCATCCTCAGCGTGAGAGAGCTCCCACGACAGGTGCAGCGCCACGCCGATGAGGAGCACGATCGCGAGCGCGAACAGGAGGTTCGACGGCACCGCCACCCCGAGCGCTGCGGACAGACCGAGGAGAAGCTCCGGGAAGAGGGCGAGGACCAGGAAAGCGATGCCGATGAGCAGCCAGAGCGTCGCGTACTTCTCCCGCAGCTGACGGCGCAGCAGCAGCACGAGGATGAGACCGAGGACGGCGAGCCCGAAGACCAAGCCGGAGATGATGAGGATCACGCGGGCGCCTCCTCCGCGCTGCGTCGGCCGCGCATCAGCGCGAGGCTGAGTGCGAACACGGACCGGACGAGGTAGACGGCTGCGCCGAGCGGGCGCTGGCTCGGGGTCCCGTGTGCGCGCGGTCGCATAGCCACGGGGACCTGGGTCACCGTGAGGCCGGCATGCAGCGCGCTCACGAGGGAATCCACGGTGTCCCCCAGGTATTCGGCGGGGTAGTACCGCACGTACTGGTCGATCGCGCGGGGACCCGCGGCGCGGAAACCGCTCGTCACGTCGGTGAGGCGGGTGCGCGCCACACGCGACACCGTTCCGGCGAGGAACCTCATCGCCCAGCGGCGCGGACCTCGTGCTTCGTAATCGCCGACCTCGGCGAAGCGGGCCCCGATCGAGATGTCGGCATCCTGCAGTCCTGCCAGCACCTTCTCGATGTCGGCCGGATTGTGCTGGCCGTCGGCGTCGACCTGGATCGCTCGGCGATAGCCGTGCCGTTGGGCGTAGGTGAAACCGGTGCGCATCGCCCCACCCACCCCCATGTTGAACGGCAGCGGCAAGACGGTCGCACCCGCGGAACGGGCCTGGGCCGCGGTGTCGTCGGTGGACCCGTCGTCGATCACGACGACGTCGTACGGCCCCTCGGTGGCGAGGATCTCACGAACCGTGGCACCCACGATGCCCGCCTCGTTCCATGCGGGCACGATGACGAGGACGCGGTCGGTCGAAGAGCGGGACATCGGACAAAGCGTATCAATGCAGCCCGGCAACGCCGGTCAACGCACCTCGTAGGTGCCGTCCGCACGAAGGACGAGCGTGCCGTTCTGGAAGCGCTGCTGCCAGAAGCCGGGCCCGGAAGTCTCGTTCCCCATCGGCCACCCGAGCGGCCCCGTCTCGCCACCGCGGCGCAGGTACTCCGCACCGAGGGCGCCCCGCACGACGAACGCGCCCGTTCCCGAGACGAGGACTGACCCGCCTGCGAAGTTCTGACGGAAGCCGCCCGCCGTGGCGTACTCGTTGCCCGTGGGCACCCCCAGCACTCCCCCGGACGCGCCGAGCGAGTTGTAGAAGGTGCGGATGTAACCCATGGTGAAGAACGCACCCGACGGGGTGATGTACATCGTCGCCTGCGCGAACGGCTGGAAGGCGACTCCACCGCCGGTGCGGCTGACCGGGCCCAGGGCGAAGCCGAGCGTTCCGACACCCCCGGCCGATACGAAGGTGTCGTACGCCGCGCCGCTCACGGCCGACGCCGGGGCGCCGCGAGGGACGAATACCATGCTCTTCTGGAACGGCTGCGACCAACCGGCCGCGCTTTCGGCCTCAGGTCCCGTGGGGAACCCGAGGACGGCCGGGCCGCCGCCGTTGAGGTAGGTGCGCAGCGTGACGCCGAAGACAGCGGCCGCGGTTCTCCCGTCAGGCGCGACGAAGATGTCGCCCCCGACATAGGACTGCTTCCACCCTCCGGCCAGCGTTGCCGCAGCGGCGGTGGTCGGCCAGCCGAGGCGACCGGTCGGACCACCCGCGGCGTCGTGCGCTGCGGCCACCGCCGACGGCACGGCGACCGTCGCCCGCGTGCTGCACACGATGCGCCCACCCTCGAACTCCTGGACGAAGCCCCCGTTCACTGCCATCTCCGGGCCCTTCGCGGCACCGAGGTAGCTTGCCGCGCCGCCCATCGCCCGATAGGCGTTGCCGATGGCCCCGGCAACGGTGAACGCGCCTGCCGGTCCAGTGGTCAACGTGGTGCGTCCGAAGTCCTGCGAGTAGGACGGGCCGGCGCCGCGCTGCGGACCCGTGGGGTAGCCCAGCGCGGCGGTCCCGCCATTCGCCGCGAGTGCGGCTCCGAGACCGGTGACGGCGTAGGCGCCGGCGCTCGTGGAGTAGATCGTGCCGTTCTGGAAGGTCTGCACGCGGGCCGTGCCCTCGCTCTTCTCCGCGCCCGTCGGCGCGCCGAGCGCACCGGTGATTCCGCCGGCCGCGGCATACGCATCGAAAACCGCCCCACGCACCGTGACGGTGGTGCTGCCCGAGCGCAGCAGGAGGCCCTTCGTGAGCACGATGTGCTGACCGGCTGCGGTGGAGCCGACGCTGACCGGCCACCCTAGCGCTGAGGGACCGCCCGATGCGACGTACGCCGCTGTCAGCGTCGCGTCCAGTGCCACCGTCGCTGTCGGACCCTGGAAGATGCTGCCACCCGCGAAATCCTGCCGCGAGCCGTCCTGGTACCGGTACGCGCGGTTGGAGGGCCAGCCCAGCGTCCCGCCGATGTTGCCGGCCGCCTCGTACACCTCATTTATCGGAGAGGCGACGGCGAAGGCGCGACCGTCGCCGGGGCGCACATAGATGCGGCCGCCGCGGAAGTCCTGGTACCAGCCGCCGCCGGCCGCGTAGACCGCACCGTCGGGCCAGCCCAGTCCGCTGGCGGCTTCGCCCACGAGTCGATACTCGTCGCGGGTGCCGCCGATGGTCGGGTACACCTGAGTGCCGTCGATGGCGAAGTACAAGTCCGCTCCCGTGAACCGCTGCGACCACCCGCGCGAGGGCCACGAGCGCATCGCCGCCGTGGGCTCACCCACCCAGCCCGTTGCCCCGCCCTGGGCGCTCCAGTAGGTCGCGATCGCCCCCTCTACGCGGTAGACCGGGTTTCCGAACCAATCCGTGAAGAATCGATAGAAGTTGCGATTGCCGTAGCTGGAGCACGCGTCCCCTTCGCCGGACCCCGCGCGCAGCGATGCGGCGTTGGGCTGGTAGGGCGTGTAGTAGTACAGCGCAGCGGTCGCCTTGTTGGCGATGTAGACCGGCGACGACCCGCACGACACATTCGGGTGGTACCGCACGTTCCAGGTGTTGCCCGGTGCGTACCACGTGAAGTAGTTACTCGTCCCCGGGGGATTGGCATAGCGCTTGAGCTGCCAGGCGGCCCCGTGCACCTGGTTGAAGAAGCCGAAATACCGCGAGTCGCACCCTGCCGTGTCGGGACACCCCTGCCCCATCGCGATGCGGTACTGCGAATCATAGGGCCAGGTGTCGGTGACCAGACTCTGTTCCTTCTCCAGCATCACGAGCAGCACCTGGGGGTTGATCCCGCACGCCTGGGCGACCTTGAAGATGATGCGGGCGGACGATTCGACGCCCCCGCCCTGATACGCGTTGCACATGGCGTCGGCCGGAATGCTCCGCGTCGTATCTGTCTTGCTCTTGAGGCAGACGTGACCCGAGCGGCAGGTGGGGACCTTGCCATTGAGGAACGACTGGATCTGGGCCTCGGTCATCGTGTTCGGGTCGTAGAAGACGGCATCCGAGATGATGTTGCCGGGCTGAAACTGCGAAAGGTCGGCGGTCTTCACCACGGTGGGCGCCGTGACGGGAACCGCTGCGGCGACCGGCGTGGTGACGAGCCCACCCACGAGGACGAGGAGCGCCGCAAGGATGACCGACACCGCGCGCGAGCGCGTGGCACGGTCCTGTGCAGGGGGGCGCGTCATGAATCAAGTGTTGCGGAAGTTGCGGGATATCACCAACGGTGCGAAGAGTCTCACTCCGGCGCCCCGTCCGCACGGCATCCTTCTCACCATGGAAAGACCTTGCGACCGGCGCATCCGTCGCGCCGCGTGTGGAACGATGGAGCGGTGAAGGGCATAATCCTCGCCGGTGGTTCCGGCACGCGTCTGCATCCGATCACGCTCGGGGTCTCCAAGCAGCTGATCCCCGTGTACGACAAGCCGATGGTCTACTACCCGCTGTCGACCCTCATGCTGGCGGGCATCGACGAGATCCTCATCATCACCACTCCGCATGACGCACCGTTCTTCGAGCGACTCCTGGGCGACGGGTCGCAGTTCGGCATCTCCCTGACGTTCGCGCAGCAGCCGGCGCCGGACGGCCTGGCGCAGGCCTTCACCATCGGCGCCGACTTCATCGGCGACGACAAGGTTGCCCTCGTCCTCGGCGACAACCTCCTCTATGGACCCGGCCTCGGCTCGCAGCTGAAGCGCTACGCCGATGTCGAGGGTGGCGCCGTCTTCGCCTACTGGGTAGCCGAACCCTCCGCCTACGGCGTCGTGGAGTTCGACGACGCCGGGGTCGCGGTCTCGCTGGAGGAGAAGCCCGCCGTGCCCAAGAGCAACTACGCCGTCCCCGGCCTGTACTTCTACGACAACGACGTCGTCGACATCGCCCGCAACCTGTCGCCGTCTCCCCGCGGCGAGTACGAGATCACCGATGTCAACCGGGCGTACCTCGAGCAGGGCAGGCTGCAGGTGGAGGTCCTCCCCCGCGGCACCGCCTGGCTCGATACCGGAACGTTCGACCAGATGACGGATGCCGCGGAGTACGTCCGCACGATCCAGCGGCGCACCGGACTGTCGATCGGCGTGCCGGAGGAGGTCGCCTGGCGCCAGGGGTTCCTCTCCGACGCGCAGCTGCGCGAACGGGCGGAGAAGCTGGTGAAGTCCGGATACGGGACGTATCTGCTTGAGACCCTGGAGAGGGGACACTGATGCGCAGACTGCTCGTCACCGGCGGTGCCGGCTTCATCGGCTCGAATTTCGTGCACCACGTCGTGGAGCACACGGGCGACCACGTGACGGTCCTCGACAAGCTGACCTACGCGGGCAACCGCGCTTCGCTGCAGGACCTCCCCGAAGACCGCGTGCGCTTCGTGCAGGGCGACATCGCCGACGCCGCGCTCGTGGACGAGCTGTTCGGCGACACCGATGCCGTCGTGCACTTCGCAGCCGAGTCCCACAACGACAACAGCCTTCACGACCCCCGGCCGTTCCTGGACACGAACATCGTCGGCACGTACACCCTGCTCGAGGCGGCGCGAAAGCACGATGTGCGCTTCCACCACATCTCGACCGACGAGGTCTACGGCGACCTCGAGCTGGACGACCCGGCCCGGTTCACCGAGTCGACCCCCTACAACCCGTCGTCTCCCTACTCCTCCACGAAGGCCGGCAGCGACCTCCTTGTTCGCGCGTGGGTGCGTTCGTTCGGGGTGCGGGCGACCATCAGCAACTGCTCCAACAACTACGGGCCCTACCAGCACGTGGAGAAGTTCATCCCCCGCCAGATCACCAACGTGATCCGCGGCATCCGCCCCAAGCTCTACGGCAAGGGCGAGAACGTGCGCGACTGGATCCACGCGGACGACCACTCGTCGGCCGTGCTGACCATCCTCGACAAGGGCGAGATCGGTGAGACGTACCTCATCGGCGCCGACGGCGAGGAGGACAACAAGACCGTCGTCGAGCTGATCCTGCGGCTCATGGGCCAGCCCGCCGACGCGTACGACCACGTCACCGACCGCGCCGGGCACGACCTGCGCTACGCCATCGACTCCACGAAGCTGCGCACGGAGCTCGGCTGGGCGCCGCGCTACCGGGACTTCGAGGCGGGACTTGCCGCCACGATCGACTGGTACCGCGCCCACGAGGACTGGTGGGCGCCGGCCAAGGACGGCGTCGAGGCCTTCTACGCGGCGAAGGGCCAGTGATGACCGAATACGGCAAGCCCTTGCGACCGACCGAGACCGGCATCCCGGGCCTGGTCGTCTGGGACCTGCCCGTGCACGGCGACAGCCGCGGGTGGTTCAAGGAGAACTGGCAGCGCGAGAAGATGACCGCGGCGGGCCTGCCCGATTTCGGTCCCGTGCAGAACAACATCTCGTTCAACGACGCCGTCGGCACGACCCGCGGCATCCACGCCGAACCCTGGGACAAGTGGGTCTCGGTCGCGACCGGTCGCATCTTCGGCGCGTGGGTGGACCTCCGCGAAGGACCGACGTTCGGTGCGGTCTTCACCGCGGAGCTCGGCCCGTCGAAGGCCATCTTCGTGCCGCGCGGTGTGGGCAACTCGTACCAGACCCTCGAGCCGGACACCGCGTACACATACCTGGTCAACGACCACTGGTCCCCCGACGCGCAGTACACGTTCCTGAACCTGGCCGATGAGACCGCGGCGATCGCCTGGCCGATCCCGCTGGATCAAGCGGAGCTGTCGGCGAAGGATGCCGCGCACCCGCGCCTGGCCGATGTCACCCCCGTGCCCCCGAAGAAGATCCTGGTGCTCGGAGCCGGCGGGCAGCTCGGCCGGGCGCTGCGGGCCGAGTACGGCGATGCCGGCCACGTCGAATACGCCGACCGTTCGACCCTGGACATCACCGCGCCCGGCCTGGAGTCGGCGCGCCACTGGCGCGACTACGACGTGATCGTCAACGCCGCCGCGTACACCGCCGTCGACACGGCCGAGACCGCTGCCGGCCGCCGCGACGCATGGGCCGCGAACGTCACCGCCGTGGGCGGGCTCGCCCGGGTGGCCGCGGCCAACGGGATCACGCTCGTCCACATGTCCAGCGACTACGTCTTCGACGGGACCAAGCCCGGTCCCTACACCGAGGACGACCCGGTCGCACCGCTCGGGGTCTACGGACAGACCAAGGCCGCCGGTGACGCCCTCGTGGCGACCGTCCCGCGGCACTACATCGTGCGCACCAGCTGGGTCATCGGCGAAGGCGGCAACTTCGTGCGGACGATGGCCTCTCTCGCGGAGCGTGGCATCGACCCGAAGGTCGTGGACGACCAGGTGGGGCGGCTCACCTTCACGGACGACATCGCACGCGGCATCCGGCATCTCGTCTCCACCCACGCGCCCTACGGCCTGTACAACCTCACGGGGAGCGGCGAGCCGACCACGTGGGCGGACGTCGCACGCCGGGTCTTCGCGCTTACGGGCAACGACCCTGCGCGCGTCACCGGGGTGACCACCGAGGAGTACTTCAGCTCCGCCAGCGCGCCCGTAGCACCGCGCCCTCGCAACAGCGTCCTGGATGGGCGCAAGCTCGAGAGCACCGGCTTCACCACGGGTGAGACGAGCCGAATGCTGACTCAGTACCTCCGCGGCTGAGCCGGACGCTCCTGCGTCAGAGAGTCACGGTTCGACCTTCACACCGCTCGCCAGCGGAGCCTGCTGTCGTGCGGCGCAGTCGCACACTGCATCAGCACCCCCTGTGCGCTTCGCCCGTACCATCCGGCCAGCTCCTTGGCGCAGAATGCACCGGGAGTAACGGGGTCGGACACGACGGGCCCGGGCGGCGGGGGCGAGCACGTGCCGCCGACGACGGGCGACGTTCCGCCGTTCACCGACCGGTACATGAATGCGGCCATCGCATCGCGGGCGACGTTACCGAAGGGACGATAGTCACGGCATCCGTTTCCCACGTCCCAGCCGGTCGAGATCCCGCGAGAGGCCAGCCACAGGATCTCTCGATAGAACGAGCTCGTCGCCGAGACGTCACGGAATGGCGATGCCGCGCTGGGCTCGAACGAGGGGCTGCCGTCGTAGCGATAGAGGAACGCCGCCATCGCATCGCGTGTGATGAGGTTCCAGGGTCGGTACTCCCGGCCGGCAGCGGTATCCCATCCGGTCGTTATGCCCTGTTCCGCGAGCCACGAGATCTCTTTGTAGAACTGGTAAGAGGTGGGCACGTCGACGAAAGGCGAAACCGACGGCGGGGTATAGCTCGGCGAACCATCCAAGCGATAGAGGAACGCCGCCATCGCGTCGCGGGTCACCGGTTGATAGGGGCGGAACGTCCCGTCGGCCCAGCCGGATGTGACGCCGCTGTCAGCGAGCCACATGATCTCTGTGTAGAAAGCGGTGCCCTCTCCGACGTCGGTGAAATCGAGTCGCGTGTCCTCGGCGATCGCGGGCACCGCAGAGACGTGCGCGTTCCCGCCGACGGGATCTGCCGCCGCGGGAGCCGCGCTCAGCGGCCCGACGAGGGCAAGGGACAGCAGCGCGCCGACAGCGGCGCGCATGTGAAATCGCATCAGAATACTCCCCAGTAGTGCTCCCGCGAGCCTACCAGCGAGCGGGCCGCGGCTAAGCGCGTCGAGGTGACGGGTAGCGGATGCTCGGGTTGAAGGTGATTCCCGACAGCCACTTGCGTGCCAGTGTCAACCGCAGTCGCAGGGGCACGCGGCCACGGTGCAGGCTTACGAACAGGCGTGCGCCGAACTCCAGGAAATACAGCAAACTGCGGTGGTGCAGTTGATACGAGGCTTCGTTTCGCACCCCGTACGCGAACTTCCACAGCGATGCGGCCGTGACCATCGAGAAATTGACGCCCTTGTTGTCGCCCATGTCGTGCACCACGACGCTGTCGAGAACCTGCACGCCGGGGCAGCGCGCGCTCAATCTCAGCGTGTACTCCCGGTCGTCGAACCAGATGAAGTACTCGGCGTAGGGCAGCCCGTATTCGGCGATCGCCCAGCGCGGAATGAGCACGGACACGAACGAGCACGTCGTCACCATCACGTTGCGCTGCCCGCGCACCAGCAGCCGTCCCCAGTCCCACGTCGGCACGGGGTTGTTCATCTCGCAGATGGTGCCGTCTGTGAAGGTGACCACCGAGCATGCGAACGGAACGTCAGCGCCGAGCTCGGCCACCGCGTCGTCGAACCCCCCGACGAGCGCCGCCAGCGCGGTCGGCTCCGGGTAGCAGTCGTCGTCCATGATCCAGACGTGATCGGCCCCGGCCGCATACCCGCGCTCCATGCCGGCTGCGAATCCGCCCGCACCGCCCGCGTTGGTGGGCATCGACACCACGTCGACCGGGACGGGGAGCTGCAGCGAGGCGAGGTAGTCGCCCGTCCCATCAGTAGACGCGTTGTCCACCACGATCAGTCGCTCGACCGGGTGGGTCTGAGCGGCGATGGATGCCAGAACCCGCCTCAGTTTCTCCAGTCGGTTGAAGGTCACCACAACGGCGGCCACTGTCACCACGTACGTACCTCCTGTGCGAACCATTCGGTCGCTGACGTCGCCCGCAACAGGCGTATCTCTGCAGCGCGCTCTTCGCGCCACAATTCCTCGCGGGCGCGCTCATCGCGCTCCAGCCACGATATGACCTCCGCGAGCCCGCGCACTGCCAGATGCGCCTCCCGCGGCACGCGCGCCCGTGCCGGCACGATATCGCCCTGCGCCCCCACGTCGGTGGAGACGACCGCCGCCCCGTGTGTGAGAGCCTCGAGCGTGGTCAGCGTGAGGCCCTCGTTGTGCGACGAGACCGCGAGCACATGAGCATCGCGCAACGTGTCCTGCACCGGGGAGGCGGAGGTCCGTCGCTCGATGACATCGTCGAGTCCGCGTGCCGCGATCATCGCATCCACCCATGAGGCGAGGTCGCCATCGCCGTGCATGATGAACCGCATGCGGTCGCCGCCGCGCTTGCGCAGCCGCGCGACGGTCTCGACGAAGACCTCCGGACCCTTCTGGCGTGCCATGCGTCCGACGAACGCCACCGTGAGCGGCGCCCCCTGCTGCCGCGGCCGGAAGGTCACCTCGTCAGCACCGACGGTGTCGACCGTGAGGCCGCCGAGCGGCGCCATGACGACCTTCTCCGCAGGGACGCGCTGCACCTCGACCATGAAGCGCTGCAGCGACGGGGAGATGACATGGTGTGCGGTGAGCTGGTCGGCGACCACGGCACTGCTGACGGGGTACCCACCACCGCGGTACTCCACGATGTGCGTGGAGTCCACGATGGGGATCTGCGGTCGTGACGCACGCACCCACGCAAGCCGGTCGTAAAGCCACTGATTGTGATGCACGACGACACCGCGCACGTCGAAGGTGTGCAGGACCGCGCGCAGCGCCTCCTCCACGCCCGGGGTCTGCGAGACCACGGTCGGCTCCGAGAACGGCACCACCACCGCGCCGTCGAGTTCTGCCCGGGTGATCCACGGCTGGTGCGAATCCCGGTTCGTCATCACGACCGGGACGAAACCCGCCGCACGCGCGATCCGGATCGTCTCGATGGCCCACCGTTCGGCGCCGCCCAGCTCGAACCAGTGCAGACCGAACAGCACCGCCCGCGGCGCGTCCTGCGGAGCCGGGGGCGCCAGAAGGATCTGCGAATCGTGGTGGATGCCGCCGGGCTCGAACAATGCCGGGTAGTCCACCCGCGCCACCGCGTTGTGCAGCGGCCGTCGGTGTCGGGCGAGCTCGACATCACGCAGGTCGTCGTACAGAAGCGGCCATCGGGTCCGCACCGAGCGGGCGACACGCCGTAGGACGCCGCGGGGCGCGTAGCGCGGCGGATCAGCCTCCAGCGCGCTGTCGCGCGTGAGGAGGATGTGACGCGCCGGGCTGTCCGCCAGCGCGGCCGCCGGCGCCTCGGCGGCGATCCGTGCACGGTCTTCGGGGGCGACGAGACTCTGCATCCGGAGACTGAATCGTCGCGTGCGGAAGACGGGATCGAGGCCGTCGAACGTCCGATCATCCGTGGTGCGCGGTACCGCCGCGGGAGGGCCGTCGTAGACGTGGACATCGAGTTCTCGTCCGGGGGCGACCAGCGCGTGGAAGTTCATCGCTCCGACGAGGACGCGCGTCTCACGCGGCGACAACTCAGCGGTGCGGTCAGCGCCGTCGAGGATGCTGAACAGTGCGGGCTGGCCGAGAGCGTTGAAGAGAGTCACAGTGAGACACGCGAGAGGTCGGAGGTGGAGGACACCTCCCGGAGCCTACCAGCGCCGCCTCACACCGACCCGTGAGCTGCGCCGCATAGGATGTAAGCGCCTCCGGCACCTGTCAACCTCGAGAAGGAAACGATGTCCACGCTGTCTCCCGACTCCTCATCGTTGGAGGACCCCGGGCGCAGTCTCGGCATCGCGGACGTCTTCCGCCGGCGTTACCTCCTCTCGCTGATCGTGCGCAAGGACGTCCAGATCCGCTACCGCGGTTCCGTCCTCGGCTGGGTGTGGTCCTACGTCAAACCGCTCGTGCAGTTCGTCGTATTCTTCGTCGCGCTGGGCGTCTTCCTCGGGCTGAACAAGTCCATCGAGTTCTACCCGATCTATCTGCTCGCAGGCATCACGATCGTGACGTTCTTCAACGAGGCCTTCTCCAACGGCACCCGCTCGCTGGTCGACAACGCGGCGCTGATCAAGAAGATCTTCCTTCCGCGGGAGATGTTCCCGATCGCGAGCGTGCTGGTGGCTTCGGTCAATGTGATCCCCCAGATCATCGTCATCGTCGCGATCGCGCTGCTCTTCGGCTGGGCGCCCAGCCTTCTTCAGATCGTCGCCCTGCTCGTCGCGCTCGCCATCGTCGCCGTCCTCGCAACCGGGCTCGCAATGCTGTTCGGCTCGATCAACGTCACCTTCCGCGACGCGCAGAGTTTCGTCGAGATCATCGTGATGATGGCCATCTGGGCCTCTCCGGTGATGTATCAGTGGCGGATGGTGTCCGACCAGGTCCCCGACTGGGCGTTCGTGCTGTATCGGCTGAACCCTCTCACTCCTGCAGTCGAGCTGTTCCACTACGGCATCTGGTTCCCCCTCGGCCCGGGCGGAGCGCAGCCGCTGCCCGACATGTGGCTGTATGCGGGTTACGCGGCCGCACTGTCGGTTGCCGTCCTGCTTCTGGGGCAGTTCGTCTTCCGTCGTCTGGAGGGGCGCTTTGCGCAGGATCTCTGAGTCATCGCCGTCACGGGCTCGGATCGTCGTCGACGACGTCCGCAAGAAGTTCACACTGCGCCACACACACTCCTTCAAGGAGACCTTCGTCGCCGCCGTGCGCCGCAAACCGCTGTCCACCAGCTTCCACGCCCTCGACGGCGTGTCGTTCGAAATCGAAGAAGGCGAGGCGGTCGCACTTCTCGGCTTCAACGGTTCCGGAAAGTCGACACTCCTCAAGCTCATCTCGGGGGTGCTGAGGCCAGACTCGGGGAAAGTGCTCACCCGGGGCCGGGTGGCCGGGCTCATCGAGGTCGGAGCCGGCTTCCACCCCGACCTCTCCGGGCGCGAGAACATCTACCTGAACGCCGCGATCCTCGGCATGTCCCGCAAGGAGATCGACGAGCGCTTCGACGACATCGTCGCCTTCAGCGAGATCGAGAAGTTCATCGACACCGAGGTGAAGCACTACTCGTCGGGTATGTTCCTGCGCCTGGCCTTCTCTGTCGCCATCCACACGGAGCAGGACGTCCTCCTGATCGATGAGATCCTCTCCGTGGGCGACGAGCCGTTCCAGAAGAAGTGTCTGGCACGCATCCGAGAGCTGCACGCGCAGGGGAAGACGCTCGTCGTCGTGTCCCACGACCTCGATATGGTGTCGGCGCTGTGCAGCCGCGGCATCCTGCTGCGCGGCGGAAGGGTGCTGTTCGATGGCGACTCCGGCGCCGCGGTGGAGCGCCTGCGTCGCCTGGGAACCTCGCCGTTCGCCGACGTATCGCGCGATCACCTCTTCTTCGAGGAGATCCTCGGCCTGACCGAGCGCGGTGTCCTCCCGACCGTGACCGACGACTCCGGACGCGAGCTGTTCCGCCCGGCGGACACCGTCACCGAGGGCGAGCTGCGCGCGGCGCTGGCCGCTCTGGGCTCCCCCCCGGCGCGCGGTCGCTCGGAGACGGATGGCGAAGACCGCCCCCTCGAGCGTGCGTCCCTCGCCGCCCACCTCTACGACACGGCCGGTCGCCCACCCTTCACCGCGCCCCGGACATCGCCCTTCCGGGACGTGGACACCGCCCACCGCGACTTCCGCGCGATCGCCTGGCTACGGGATACCGGCATCTCCAAAGGGTGGGACGAGGATCGCGGGCTGCCGACTTTCCGTCCGGAAGCCGAGGTCACGCGCGAAGCCCTCGCTGCCTTCCTGAGTCGCTACGAGAACACCGCGGGGATCTCGCCGAGGTAGCGCGGCGCGCGCGGCGTCAGAGCTCCGCGTGCAGCTGCCATACCCGCTCCGCGGCTCCCTGCCACGAGAATGCACGTCCGCGGTCTGCGGAGAGCACCGACAGCCGCTCGCGCACGGAATCCGACTCGAGCACCTGCCGCAGCCCGTCGGCGAGTCCCTCGGCCGCGGCATGCACGAGCACGGCGCCATCCACGACGACCTCGCGATGCACCGCGCAGTCCGCGGCGATCACGGGCGTGCCGAGCGTCAGCGCGTCGACGACGAGCCAGGGGAAGGCGGTGACGGCCGCCGGGGCGAGCAGCACCGAGGCCCCGCTCAGCACGGCGGCACGGTCGGCGGCGTCGAGGCCGCTCGGCACATGCACCCGGTCTGCGGCGAGACCGGCCTCGACGGCGAGCCCCGCGACCTCGGCGCCACGGGAGCCCGCGACGCCGGTCACGACGATGGGCAGCCCCGCCCCGCCGCGGGCCACGGCGGCGAATGCGGCATCCAGCCCCGTACGCCAGGTACCGTCCACCAGCACGTACTCCCCCGGAAGCTCCAGCGCGCGCCGTCGCCCGACCTCGTCGGTCGGCACGCCGAACCCCTCGGGAGCCGCGCCGGCGATCACGCGGATGCGCTCACCGAGCTTCGCGATCTCGGCGAGACGCTCCGCGTGCGCGTGGGTGGGCACCACGACGGCATCGGCGTGCTTGCCGACCCGCTTGAGCATGGCCTTCTGCCACGACACGAACGGTCTCGCCAGTTCGTCGGGCGCCTCCCAGGCGGCGAGGTCCCACATCGTGACGACGGTCTGGTCGTGGTGGTAGACGCGGTCGTGTCGAACCAGGGGCGCAGCCAGGCCGGTGGCGTGGATCATCCCCCCGCCGACCCCGGCAGCGATGCCCAGCTGCCACGATGCCGCCAGCTCGCGGCGCGCGAGCGGTGCGGTGTCCACCCGCGCGAGACCGGGGACCTGCGCCTGCAGGTCTGCGAGCACGTCGTCGGGCACCGACGGAACGAGTGCGGCCACATCGCAGCCCGACGGCGCCGTGCGCACCATCGCCCCGGCCAGTTCGCGCCCTGCCTGGGCCTGCCTGTCGCCGATGGGCGCCGGCGCCTCCAGCACGACCCGCAGTGTCGTCGTCACCGCTCAGCCCTCCGAGGCGGGGGTCGGCGTCGGCGGATGCAGTGCCGCCTGCACCGCTTCGTGCACACGGTCGTAGTCCGGGTCGTCCGGGTCGATGCCGATTCCCTGCGGGGTCAGTTCGAGCGTCGTCAGAGGCTGTTCCTTGGCCTTCAGCGCCAGGTCGGCGAAGTACGCCAGCATCGACTGGGGCAGGTCGGTCTCGATCAGGTCCTGCCCGGCGGCGGCGATGTCGTTGAACCGCGTCAGCGCGTTGAACGGATCGAGCTGCTCGAGCATCGCCTGCTGCAGCTGCCGCTGTCGCTGCATGCGGTCCCAGTCGCTGGTGGTGTAGCGGGAGCGGGCGTACCACTGGGCGGTGTCGCCGTCCATGTGCTGATCGCCCGCTTCGATCCAGCCGATCGCCCACTCGTCAGCGGGCTGGCCGTCGTACGCCGGCCCCCCGCCCTTGGGCAGCCGCTCGGCGACCGTGATGTCGACCCCGCCCAGCGCGTCGATCATGGCGGCGAAGCCGTGCATGTCGATGAAGACGTAGTACGGGATCTCGATGCCGAGGATTCCCTCCGCGGCATCCTTCGTCGCCTCTACGGCGGGCGTGGAGCCCCGGTCCGCCGCGTCGGGGTACAGGCCCGAGCCGTCGCGGCACACCTGGACCGCGTTCATCAGCTGGTTGATTCCGGCCCCCCAGCCGCACGAGAGGTCGGCATGGCCCTCGAAGCCGTCAGGGTAGAGGTCCCGCATGGGACCCTCCGAGAACGGCGCGTTCTGGATGTCGCGCGGGATGCCGGTGATCGTCACGGCACCGGAGTCGGCGTTCACCGACACCACCGAGATGCTGTCGAAGCGCATCGAGTCGCGGCCGTCGCCGCTGTCGGCGCCCAGCAGCAGAATGTTGTAGTAGCCGTCGGACGGCGGCACGCTGGGGCCGCTCTGCCCGAAGATGCTGCCGAACGCACCGCGCAGGGTGCCCACCGAGTACGCCGCATACGCGGTGCCCCCACCGGCGATCACGAGCAGTGCCACCGCGAGCGCGGCGATGCCGGCGCGGGCGCGCTGCCGAACGCGAACCAGTCGCACGAGACGCAGCGTGTCGACCGTGAGCACGCACCACAGCACGACGTAGCCGATGAGCAGCACCTGTGCGGCGGTGAGCGCGAACCAGTTGCTGCCGAGCGTGAACAGCGCCGGGCGCCAGAGGAGCGCGAGGAGCCCGACGACGACGACCAGCACCCACATCGTCAGCGTCGCGGCGAGGCCGACGCGGCCGAGCCGGCGGCTGCCGGCGAGCACCTGCGCAGAGCCGGGCACCAAGAAGTTCAGGACGACGAGCCACCAGGCACGACGGGTCATGACCGCGGGCGACGTGGCATCCGGATGCCGCAGCGGGCGCTCCTGCAGCAGTCGCGTCCGCGCGCCGGTCGATCCCGCAGCGCTCACGCGCGGCGGCGTGGTCACGCTCACAGGGCGCCCTTCAGCCGGCGGTTCTTCTCCTCCACCTGGCCCTCGAGGTCGCGGGCGTAGCCGGCCACGCGCTCGGCGAGCCGATCGTCGGACATGCCCAGCATGCGCACCGCGAGGAGGCCGGCGTTCTTCGCGCCGTTGATCGAGACCGTCGCCACCGGAATGCCGGCGGGCATCTGAACGATGCTCAGCAGCGAGTCGAGACCGTCGAGGGTGGCCAGCTGCACCGGAACCCCGATCACCGGCAGCTCCGTCACCGAAGCCAGCATGCCGGGAAGGTGCGCCGCTCCCCCGGCGCCGGCGATGATGACCTTCAGGCCCCGCGCCCGCGCCTCGCGGCCGTAGCGCAGCAGCTTGTCGGGCGTGCGGTGGGCCGAGACGACCTCGACCTCGTGCGGCACCGCGAAGTCCGAAAGCGCCTGCGACGCGTCGCTCATGACCCGCCAGTCGGAGTCCGAGCCCATCACGACGCCGACGAGGGGTTCTTCAGAGGAATGCAGCGGCCGGGTCACCTGTCAAGGCTAGGCCGCGCTCCTGCAAGTTCCCCGCAACGGCGCGCGCCCGGCGTCGCCCCGACAGCCTCGGGCACCCTCTCGCAGCCTCGATCAGCCGTCGAAGTGGGCAGCGGCGGCACGCGCCTCGTACACGGCGTCGTCGAGATCGGGGCCGGCGACGGTGACGTGCCCGACCTTGCGGCCGGGCCGCGGCGCCTTGCCGTAGGTGTGGATCTTGGCACCGGGGTGCTCGGCCATCGCCCGGTCGAAGCGGTCGTCGAGCCCGCCCGAGGCGGGGCCCCCGAGGATGTTGACCATCACCGACCACGCCGCGCGCGGCGACGGGTCCCCCAGCGGAAGGTCGAGCACCGCACGCAGGTGCTGCTCGAACTGACCCGTGACCGCGCCGTCCTGGCTCCAGTGGCCGCTGTTGTGCGGGCGCATGGCCAGCTCGTTGACGAGCACCCGCCCATCGACGGTCTCGAAGAGCTCGACGGCCAGCATGCCGGTGGCCCCGAGCCCGGTGGCGATGGATTCGCCGATGCCGCGGGCCACGTCGATGAGCCGTGCGGAGGCATGCGGGGCGGGAGCGATGACCTCGGCGCACACCCCGTCGCGCTGCACGGTCTCGACCACGGGATACGAGCGCAGGTCGCCGGAGGGCCGGCGCGCCACCTGCTGGGCGAGTTCGCGGGTGAAATCGACGAGCTCCTCCACCAGCAGCTCGCCGCCTCGGGCGTCTTCGGCGAGAGCGGTGAACCAGTCCTCGACCTCGGCCGCCGCAGCGACGACCCGCACTCCCTTGCCGTCGTAGCCGCCGCGCGGGGTCTTCACGACCGCGCGTCCGCCGTGCGCGTCGAGGAAGTCCTGAAGCTGGGATGCCTCGGCGACGGCGGCCCACTCGGGCTGCGGCATGCCGAGTTCGTCCAGGCGGGCGCGCATGAGCAGCTTGTCCTGCGCGAATCTCAGCGCGTCGGGCCCGGGGTGCACCGGCACTCCTGCATCGACGAGGGCGCGCAGCACGTCCTGCGGCACGTGCTCGTGGTCGAAGGTGACGACGTCCACCTCCCGCGCGAAGGCGAGCACCGTGTCGGCGTCGCGGTAATCGCCGACCGCCGACGCTGCGAGCGAGGCCGACATGCCCGGCTCCTCCGCCAGAACCCGCAGCTCGACCCCCAGTTCCACCGCCGGTGCGATCATCATGCGGGCCAGCTGCCCCCCACCCACGACTCCGACTCGCAGCGCCATGCCGTTCCTTTCGTCCCCTTCATCCTCCCGCATGCGCGGGGCAGCACGCGCTCAGCGACCGGGAAGGGGCGGCGGCGGTCCGGCGGCGTCGGCGATCGTCTGAATGGCGTGGGAATCGCGGTGCGCCAGGATCTGGCTCACCTCGACCTGGTCGGCGAGCACCTCATGCACGAGTGACACCGCGGGGATGTTCTTGAGCACCACCGGCGCGTCCACCCCGTTGGAGAGGATCAGCGTGCCCGCCCCCCACAGTCGCTGCAGCGGTCCCCGTCGCTCGCGGATGGTGTACCCGCGGGCGTGGGCGACTTCGGTGCGGTGGGTGGTGAACAGCCCCGAACGCGCGATCACCCGTCGGGTCGTGATCGTGTAGGTGCGCGAGAGCCAGGACAGGTACGGCAGCACGACGACGATCAGCACGATCGCGGCCGCCGCGGTCGGCAGCATCCAGTCCTCGAACGGCGCCGGCACGTGCCCGTAGAAGTAGCCGACGGCCCCGGCCACCGCGATGAGCACCAGCGCCGGCCAGAACATGCGCCGCGCATGGCCGCGCAGGCGCGCCACCCTCAGTTCGGGCGTCGGCGCGCCGGGCGCCGGCGTCAGCGGACGCCCCGCGAAGCTCATGGGCTGGGTCACCCCACCATTGTGACGGGCGGGGACGACAGCAGACGTCCGGCACGCGGAACGCCGCTCAGCGCACGTGCACGACGTCCCCGGCCGAGACCATCGTCTCGACGCCCGAGACCTCGACGACCAGGCGCCCGTCGGCATCCAGCCGCACGGCCCGGCCGAGGAGCACGCCGCCGTCGGGCATGCTCACCGACACGTCGCGGCCGATCGTGTCGCAGACCGCCTCGACCTCGGCGCGCACTCCGGATGCCGCGGCGTCGCCGCCCGCGGCTGTCAGGGCGGCCAGCTGCTCCTCGATGAAACGCAGATAGCGGGCGAGCAGTGCGTCGAGGTCGATGTCCACGCCCACGGCGGCGAACGACGTCGCGGTGGGCACCGGCAGGTCGACCCGGCGCATGCTGGTGTTCACCCCTGCCCCCACGACGACCGCCGAAGGATCGCCGGGAACCACCTCGGCGAGGATGCCGCACACCTTGCCGCCGTCCAGCAGCACGTCGTTCGGCCACTTCAGCGCCACTTCGTGGGCGTGCCCGCGCAGCTGATCGGTGAGCGCGCGCGTCATCGCGGCGCCGGCGACCAGGGGGATCCAGCCGCGCGCGTGCGGCGGAAGATCGGGGACGCGCACGAGCACCGACACCGCCAGCGCGGTGCCGGCCGGCGTCGTCCAGGAGCGGTCCAGGCGACCGCGACCGGCCCGCTGGTCGTCGGTGAGCAGCACCGACAGATGCGGGTGACCGGCGGGATCGTGCTCGACGTCGCGGATGAGGTGGGCATTGGTGGAGTCGGTCGATTCGACGACCTGCAGCCGGGGCGAGACGGCCGCTGCGAGCGGGAAGCCTGCGGTGGGGAGCGTCATGGCGACACCCTACGCCTCGACGGATTCCCACAGCGGATGCCGCGACCCCTTGTCTCCACCCTCCAACGTCCGGGAGGGCGCTGTCGCTAGGGTGGAACGGTGACGGACCAGCCCGACCTCTCCACGACCGCCGGCAAGATCGCCGACCTGCGCGACCGATACCAGGAAGCGGTCCTCGATGC
>NZ_JANJFJ010000040.1:0-22483 GCF_024626565.1 Microbacterium sp. zg.Y909 | reverse complement strand
GTGGTCCACTGCATCGCCAGCTCGAGGGCGATGTGGCGCACCCGGTCCTCGGACTCGATCTCGATGATCTCGTCGTTGACGACCTCTGCCTTGCGCACCTTGTTGAGGTACTCGACGTAGTCGACCAAGCCCCGCTCGTAGTGGAAGTCGTCATTCGGCTGGTGCTCCTCCGACGTGCCGTCAGGCAGATCGACGGTGTACACCGAGTCGGGGCGCTCGTCACGGAGCGTGATGCGCAGTCCCTTGTTGAGGAACGCGGTCTGCTGGAAGCGGGTGCGCAGCGTGTCGTAGTCGAAGTGCACCGTCTCGAAGATGGTGTCATCCGGCCAGAACTCGATCGTGGTGCCGGTCTCGTCGGTCTCCTCGGCCTGTGCGAGGGGAGCCTGCGGAACACCGCCGTCGCGGTAGGTCTGGCGCCATGCGTGCCCCTGACGCTTGACCTCGACCTCGAGGCGGCTCGACAGCGCGTTGACCACTGACGAGCCCACACCGTGCAGACCACCCGAGACGGCGTATCCCCCGCCGCCGAACTTGCCGCCGGCGTGCAGGACGGTGAGGACGACCTCGACGGTGGACTTGCCCTCCGCGCGGTGGATGTCCACGGGGATGCCGCGGCCATTGTCGACGACTCGAACGCCACCGTCGGCCAAGATGGTGACGTTGATGGTGTCGCAATACCCGGCGAGAGCCTCGTCTACGGAGTTGTCGACGATCTCGTACACGAGGTGGTGAAGGCCTCGCTCACCCGTCGACCCGATGTACATGCCGGGGCGCTTGCGGACCGCCTCGAGGCCCTCGAGGACCTGGATCTCATCTGCCCCGTACTCGCTGTTCCGCGCCGGCGCCGTACGCGATTCGGGTTCTTCGGAAACGCTGTCGGGATTCTGAGACGTCATATGTTTCGAGCGCTCCACATCGATCTTGCGTGAGCGTCCAGTCTATCGGGTTTCACCGCCCGCTCGCGGCCTGAATGGCCCTGTGGCGCGACGAAAACCGCCGGAATGGCCCAGATCGTCGGTCAACCGTAGGTATCGCGGGGACCCCGCCCTGGAATCGCTCTGCGACCCCATTTCCAGGAGGGGACGTCCGGGCCCACGAAGCGGATGCTCGAGACCCCCGCCTCGGGGAAGCGTCGCACGATCTCGGTGACGATCGTCGCGCGCATGAGGGTGAGCTGCCGCGCCCACGCGGTCGAGTCGCACTGCACCGTGAGCACGCCGTCACCCAGCGCCACCGGAGATGCGTGCCGCGCGGTCTCCTCACCGGCGACCTGTTCCCACTGCAGCACCAGGTCCTCGCGGGCCAGCTGCGAGTTCCACCCCGAAGCGCGCGTGAGGTCGGCGACCACGTCGCCGAGTCCGTGCGGATCGCGTCCCGGCGTGAAAGGGGCGTTCTCATCGTTCGTCGCGGGGCGCCGGCGGCGCCGCGACCGCTGCGTGGGCTCCAGGCCCCGCAGCCGCATGTACGTGGCAATCGTCTCGGGAATGCGCGCGGGATCAGTCATCGTCCGCCTCCAGGATGCGACCCGCCTCGACGCGCACGGTCCGCGCACGCAGCGCCTGCGGCACGTCTTCTTCGACGGCAGCGGTGACGACCACCTGCTCGTAGTCGGCGACGAGCCCGGCGAGACGGCTGCGCCGATCGGCATCGAGCTCGGCGAAGACGTCGTCGAGGATCAGCACCGGGTCGCCGAGGCGCGATTCCGCCCGCAGCAGATGGGCCGATGCCAGGCGCAGTGCGAGCGCGACCGACCACGATTCACCGTGCGAGGCATATCCCTTCACCGGCAGCCCCCGCACGCGCAGCAGCATGTCGTCGCGGTGGGGCCCGGTGAGGGTGAGGCCGCGCTCGAGCTCGGCGGTGCGGCGGGCGGCGAGGGCGGAGCGGAAGAGCGCCTCGACGGCGGACGCATCGGAGGCGGTCGCCGCAGACGCGGCATCCTCTTCGGGGTCGGCGCCGTCCACCGACAGCGCCCAGACGAGCTCGGGACTGTGGTCGGCGCCGGCGATGGAGGAGTAGGCATCGACGAGCGGCTGGGTGAGCTCGGCGGCCAGTGCCAGCCGGGCCCGGATCACCTGCGTGCCGAGGGTGACGAGCTTGTCGTCCCACACGTCGAGGGTCGCGAGCGCGTCGCCGCGAACGCCCCGCGCCCTCGCGGACTTCAGCAGCGCAGTGCGCTGTTTGAGCACGCGGTCGTAGTCGGCGAGCACTCCCGACATGCGGGGACTGCGCTGGACCAGCAGCTGATCGGCGAAGCGACGGCGAGCCGAAGGGTCGCCGCGCACGATCTGCAGGTCTTCGGGGGCGAACAGCACCACCTGCGCGTACCGCGGCAGTTCGGCAGGCTTCACCGGAGCTCCGTTGACCCGCGCCTTGTTCGACCCCTGACGGTTGACCTGGGCCTCGAGCTGCACGCGCCGCTCCCCGTGGGCGAGCCGCGCCCGCACGATTGCGGCATCCGCGCCGTCACGCACCATCGGGGCATCGTTCGAGACGCGGTGCGATCCCAGCGTGGCCAAGAACGCGATCGCCTCGACGAGGTTCGTCTTTCCCTGGCCGTTGCGGCCGACGAAGACGTTCGCTCCCGACGTCAGTGCGACGTCGGCCGCCGCATAATTGCGGAAGTCCACGAGGCTGAGCTGCTCGACGATCACCGAATCACCTTAGTTCGCCGGTCCGACAGGACGCCGGGCGGCGGCAGGTCAGCGCAGGAGCAGGTTGGGCTGCAGCAGGTACTTGAACGACCCCTCGCCCGCCCTGTCCACCGAGGTCTGCGCCGTGATCAGCACGGGGCTGAGCTTGTTGGCGTTCTCGCTGGAGGTGAACGTGATGCGGGTGAACTCGCTGCGGACGGCGCCGAGAGCCTCGATGAGGTACTGGGGGTTCAGGCCCAGTGTGACGTCTTCGCCGACGAGCGTGGCATCGACCGATTCAGTCGCCCGAGCCTGCTCCGTACCCGAGGCGTCCATCGAGACGCCGTCGGCGGTGAACGTGAACCGCAGCGGCGCCGAGCGGTCGAGCACGAGCGACACGCGACGCACCGCCTCGACGAGGTCGGCGGTGTTGACGACGGCGTGGTGTTCGGTCTGCTCGGGGAAGAGGCGGCGCACGGGCGGGAAGTTGCCCTTGATCAGCAGCGATGTGACCGTCTTGTTGCCGGCGGTGAACGCGATGATCTCGCGGTCACCGGTGCCGGAGAAGGCGATCGAGATGTCACCGGAGTGCGCGAAGGTCTTGCCGACCTCGGTCAGGGTGCGCGCCGGCACGAGCGCGGTCGTCGTCTCTTCGGACGCCGCCGACCCGCCGTCCCACGGCAGCTCGCGCAGCGCGACGCGGTAGCGGTCGGTGGCGACGAGGCTGAGCTGCGTGCCCGAGACCTCGAGCTGCACGCCGGTGAGCACCGGTGTCACGTCGTCGCGCGAGGCCGCGAAGGCGACCTGGGCGATCGCGGTGGCGAAGTCATCGGCGGGGACGAGGCCCGATTCTCCGGAGACCTCGGGGATGGCGGGGTACTCCTGCACCGGCATGGACGACAGGGTGAAGCGGGCCGAGCCGCAGGTGAGCAGGATGCCGCCGTCTTCTTCGAGGCTCATCTGCACCGGCGCGTTGGGGAGCTTGCTGGCGATGTCGGCGAGCAGTCGACCGTGGACCAGGATCGTGCCCGGGTCGTCGACGGTCGCCTCGATGGTGGTGCGGGCGGATGCCTCGTAGTCGAAAGCCGACAGCGACAGCCCGGTGTCGGTGGCTTCGATGAGCACACCGGCGAGGATCGGCTGCGGGTTGCGCTGCGGCAGAAGCTTCACGACGAACGACACGGCCTCGCTGAAGACATCGCGATTGACGTGGAACTTCACTGGTGCTCCCTTGATGGCGGTAGGGCCTCCCATGCTAGTGCCACGAAGCCTCGGCCTCGGAAGACGCCGGCGCAGCGGCGGACACGGTGATGGACCCGGAATTCATAGAGATGGTTCTGTCATCTTGTTAACAGCTGTGGAAACTGTGGATAACTTCGTCGATCCCAGTCGGCACAACCGAACTACACGTGTGTGACTTGTGGATTCCGTGAGGATTGGCGTGATTCCGCGGGTTGTCGGGGGGTGTCACAAAACTCTTGTCATCCACAGGCGGGCCGGATCCACTCACAATCGTGTCGGCGCGTCTCACATTTATCCACAGGTTTTCCACACTGTGCAGAACTGGATGATGGGACCCCACAGGCGCCCTGTCAACCGCCGACGGATGGCATGTGCACGGCGTGGAACATACGCCGCGGGGAATGCGGGCGCGGGCGCGCGCAAGACGTCGTCGTGGCGACGGGGAGGCGGCGTGAGAGGGGTCCCGCGCGGTGGGAGCCCTCGCAGAAGCGTCGTGGGTACCCCGAAGAGAGGCCTGTCCCGCGCAGGGGTGTTCAGGCGGCGGATCTACGGCGGCGGCCGTCAGCGGCCGTCAGCGGCCGTTGCGACCGAGCTGCGTCGTGATCTCGGACACCTGGTTGTAGATCGAGCGACGCTCCTTCATGAGCTCACTGATCTTCTTGTAGGCGTACATGACGGTGGTGTGGTCGCGGTTGCCGAACAGCTGCCCGATCTTGGGCAGCGACAGGCTCGTGCGTTCGCGACACAGGTACATGGCGATTTGACGTGCGGTCGCCACCGCCTGTGAGCGGCTCGACCCGTACAGGTCGTCGACCGACAGCCGGAAGTACTGTGCGGTGGCCGTGATGATGTCGGTGGGCGAGACCACGTTGGCGTCGTCATGGTCGACGATGTCGCGGAGCACCGTCTGCGCCAATGCGATGTCGAGTGCGGAGCGATTGAGGCTCGCGAAGGCGGAGACCCGGATGAGGGCGCCCTCGAGCTCTCGGATGTTGGACGAGACCTTCGTCGCGATGTACTCGAGCACCTCGTCGGGCACGAGCAGCCGTTCGGACTGCGCCTTCTTGCGGAGGATCGCGATACGGGTCTCGAGGTCGGGCGCCTGCACGTCGGTGATGAGACCCCACTCGAAGCGGCTGCGCATGCGGTCTTCGAACCCGGTGAGGTGGCGTGGCGGAACATCGCTGGTGATCACGACCTGCTTGTCGTGGTCGTGCAGCGTGTTGAAGGTGTGGAAGAACGCCTCCTGCGTCTCGGCGCGCCCCTGCAGGAACTGGATGTCATCGATGAGGAGGATGTCCACCTCGCGGTAGCGCGCTTGGAACGCGGCGCCGCGGTTGTTGGCGATCGAGTTGATGAAATCGTTCGTGAACTCTTCGCTCGAGACGTACCGCACGCGGATGCCTGGGTACAGGCTCAGCCCGTACTCGCCGATCGCGTGCAGAAGGTGCGTCTTTCCCAGCCCCGAGTCACCGTAGATGAACAGCGGGTTGTATGCCTTCGCCGGTGCTTCTGCGACGGCGACCGCCGCCGCGTGGGCGAACCGGTTGGACTGGCCGATGACGAAGTTGTCGAAGGTGTACTTCGGATTGAGCCGCGTGTCGCTGCGGGACGGCGGTGCGATCGGCTCGGGTTCCTCGGCAATGGGGCTGCGCACGATGACGGGCGCCGGTGCCGGCTGCAGGGGCGTCGGTGCGCTCAGGTGCGCGTCGGCGAGTTCCGGGTTGACCACCACGCGAAAGGCCGATGCCGCCGGCTGCGCGTCGACCCGGGCGAGGGCCTCCATGATCGGCGCGCGCAGACGCTTGTTCAGCTGGGCGGCGGTGAGCTCATTGGGCACATCCAGGTACAGCGTTCCGCTCATGACGCCCTGCGCCACGGCGAGGCTGAGGAATCCCTGCAATTGAGGGGTGACCCGCTCGTCGTGGGAGAGTTCGCCGAGCACGGCTCTCCAGACCGGAACGTCTGGAAGATCGTGCTGTGACATTGCGCCTCCGGGGGTCGATGCGCCGTGGCATCCCGCCGCACGCGGAGGGGGCGGGCCTGTGGATAACGTGCGGGGGCAACGCTAATCAGGCAACCTCGCCTCCACCAAATCCACTGTAGGCCGCCGCCGCGTGTCATTGCCAGGCGTGGGTGCAGCCGGTGGATAAAGTGAGCGGCTGCCTGCGCCCGGTTTGAGTTATCGGGCGGCGCGACGTACCCTTAATCGGTTGACGTATGCCCAGTCGGGCAGTCCCCTGTACCCGCGTCCCCGGTCCCAGCGTTCCGGTGACCGCCGATCCGGAGTGATCCTCATGAGCAAGCGCACTTTCCAGCCCAACAACCGTCGTCGCGCCAAGAAGCACGGCTTCCGCGCCCGCATGCGTACCCGCGCGGGTCGTGGCATCCTTGCCGCTCGTCGCGCCAAGGGGCGCACCGAGCTCTCTGCCTGACGCAAGCTGTGCTTTCGAGGCCGAACCGCCTCACACGCGGCGTCGAGTACCGAGCGGTGGTCCGCGGCGGTCGGCGGTGTGGGGGATCCCACACCGTGACCTATGTCGCGGCATCCCCCGGTGACGGCACCCCCCGGTTCGGCTTCATCGTGAGCAAGCAGGTCGGCGGCGCCGTTGTGCGCAACACCGTCCGGCGGCGGCTCAAGGCCGTGTGCGCCGAGGCGCTGAGCGACGTGCCCTCGGGCGCCGATGTCGTGATCCGCGCTCTGCCCAGCGCCGCGACCGCGCCCTATGCCGAACTGCGCAGCGAGGTGCGGCGCTGTCTGGCCAAACGGGTGCCGGTATGAGCGTGTCGACCTTGCCGACGGCTTTCGTCGGTGACGGCGCGCTCCACGCCGATGCGCTGGTGCGCGGCATCCCCCTCGTTCCTCGCAACCTGGGGCTTGCCCTTCTGCACGGCTACCGCGCCACGATCTCCCACGTCTATGGCGACGTCTGCAAGTACTACCCCTCGTGTTCGGCCTACGCCGTCGGCTCCGTCCAGCAGTACGGGCTTGCGAAAGGGACCGCGATGGCTGCGAGGCGCCTGGCCCGCTGCCATCCCTGGGCTGTCGGCGGGATCGATGACGTACCGTCGAATCCACGCTTTGGCCATGAGCTGACTCGGCACGGATTCGTCGTGCCCTCCGGAAAGGACTGATCCGTGCTGGATCTCTTCGCTGCCACCCCGATCCCGGTGGTCCCCACCCCGACGACACCGCCTCCGGGGGAGGGTTTCGACCTCTTCAGCACGCTGATGTGGCCGTTCAAGTGGCTCGTCGAGCTCATCCTGGTGTTCTGGCACTGGCTGTTCACTGCTGTGGGGATGCCTGCTACGGCAGGTGCCACCTGGGTTCTGTCCATCATCGGCCTCGTCATCGTGGTGCGCTCCGCGCTGATCCCGCTGTTCGTGCGGCAGATCAAGAGCCAGCGCAAGATGATGGAAATTGCTCCTGAACTGCGTAAAGTCCAGGAGAAGTACCGGGGCAAGAAGGACCAGCTTTCTCGCGAGGCCATGAGCCGCGAGACGATGGCGCTGTATAAGAAGCACGGGACCACGCCGGTGTCGAGCTGTCTGCCGCTGCTGGTGCAGATGCCGATTCTGCTGGGTATGTTCTACACGCTCAGCGATGTCAAGAAGCACGCTGAGTGGGGCGTGGGCGGTGTGGGCTTGCTCAACACCGAGCTCACGAGGCAGTTCTACGACGCGCAGCTCTTCGATGTCGCTCCGCTGCACGTCAACATGATCGACGCGATCAACCAGGGACAGACCGCGACTGTCATCATCCTGATCATCCTCGTTGTGCTGATGATCGCGTCGCAGTTCATCACCCAGCTGCAGATCATCTCGAAGAACCTGTCGCCCGAGGCCAAGACCGGCCAGGCGTACCAGATGCAGAAGATCATGCTGTACGTGCTGCCGCTGGCATTCATCTTCTCGGGTGTCTTCTTCCCCCTCGGTGTGGTCATGTACTGGTTCACGTCGAACCTGTGGACCATGGCGCAGCAGTTCGTCGTGATCCGCAACCTGCCGACGCCCGGCTCCGACGCCGCGAAGCAGCGCGAGGAGCGTCTGGCACGCAAGGGCAAAGCGCTTGATTCCAAGGGCCGCGTCATCCCGATGGAGAAGTACCAGGAGGAGCAGCGGCGTCTGGCTGAAGAGGCAGAGCGCGCACGTGCCGCCGCGCCCAAGCGCCAGCAGCCGGTCGGCAAGCAGCGTGCGAAGAAGAAGCAGGCGCCCAAGGGTGGTCCCGCGAAGAAGGCCTCGACCGACGGTTCGGGGAAGCCGGCAGGCCCCGACGCCGCTGGAGGCTCCGCAGCAGACGGCACTGACGGCAGCCGGCCGAGCACGACGCCGCCGAAGCCGCCCAAGAAGTCCTGATCGCACAAAGGAAAACGGACATGACTCTCACGCCTGAATCCGCGGACGCCACGGTCGAGCAGCTCGAGCAGGAAGGCGACATCGCCGCCGACTACCTCGAAGAGCTGCTCGATATCGCCGACATCGACGGTGACCTCGCCCTGGACGTGCGCGCCGGGCGCGCGTACGTGTCGGTCGAAGCCGAGGACTCGGGCTCGCTGTCTCTGCTGAGCCACCCGGACACGGTGCAGGCGCTGCAGGAGCTGACACGGCTTGCCGTTCAGAACCGCACCGGACGCTTCTCGCGTCTGATCCTCGATGTCGGGGGATCGCGTGAGCAGCGCCAGCGCGAACTGGAGCGCCTGGTCGATCTCGCGATCGAGCGGCTGGACGAGGGCGCGTCGCAGGCATCCCTGCCTCCCATGTCGAGCTACGAGCGCAAGCTCGTGCACGATGTGGCCTCGGCGCGGGGCTTCGTCTCGGAGTCCTACGGCGAGGGTGCCGACCGCCACACGGTCATCAGCCGCGCCTGACGTTCCGCTTCCATGATGAACGCTCTCGAAGAAGAACCCCAGGTCGCGGCGGATATCTTCGGCGACCGCATCGACGCTGCGCGCGCGTTCACGTCGGCGCTCGCCGCGCACGGCGAAGAGCGTGGTCTCATCGGACCGCTCGAGCTGCCGCGGCTGTGGACGCGGCACATCCTCAACAGCGCGGTGGCCGCCCCGTTGTTCCAGGGAACGGTGGGCGACGTCGGGTCCGGCGCAGGTCTGCCTGGAGTCGTGCTGGCGATCGCGCGTCCGGACGTGCGGTGGGTGCTCATCGAGCCGATGGAGCGCCGGGTGCTGTGGCTCGAGGAACAGGTGCGTGAGCTGGGACTCGACAACGTCGAGGTGCTGCGTGCCCGGGCGGAGGACTGGTCACGCGGTCCCGTCCTCGATGCTGTGACTGCGCGGGCGGTGAGCGCGCTGCGTACGCTGGTTCCGATCACGGCACCACTGGTGCGTGACGGTGGGGAGCTCGTCCTGCTCAAGGGCGCGAACGCGGCGAACGAGATCGCGGCTGCCGAGAAGGTCATTCGCAAGTTCCGTCTTTCGGACGTGCGGGTGGAACCGGTGGGCGAGGGGCTGATCGCGGAGCCGACGCGAGTCATCCGAGCCACCGTCCGCTGACGCGCCTGCTGCTTCAGCGCACACGCGGCCGTCCGGCCGACCGCTCTCGGCGTTCTCGATGGGAAAGAGCGACCCATTTCGGTTGTGTGAGAGCCATTCTGCGCTGCGATCCGCACTCCGGCGTCCTCTCAAAACGGCGCCGAGAGGCAGTGATTCGAGCGGGATGCCCGCCGAAACGACACCTGTTTCACGTGAAACACGACATCTGCTGCCGCGTGAGTTTTCGCGGTGCCGAGTGAGTACTCGGCGGGTCGGGTGAGTATTCGCCGCCTCGAATGAGCAACCGCGACGCGCTCACTTCAGGACGCGCTGACTTGAGGGAGCCCGCCAACGGGCATTGTCGCCTTCGTGATGTGGCACGCCCTGTCGACTATCGGACGCGCGCAAAGCCTTGGTGACGTCGGCGGCTCGGCTGGCTTGTGGCGGTGGCGAGAAGGCGGACTGACCGTCTACGGGTGGTTTCCCTGCGCCGGTGTTGCAACCGATGGGCGGCCGAGTCGGTGGATACTCATGTTCTGCTCTGCCCCCTCATCCACCCTGATCTGGCCGAAGGGAGGTCACCGGCGCTTGCCAAAGGCACCCGACACCCAAACTCGCCGTACTTACGCGGCCCGGCGATGCCGTGGGCATGCGATAGATGACTCGGTAGCGGCAGCGGCTAGGGCTGCCGACGAGAAGTGGGCAGGGGAGGTGCGTTTCACGTGAAACACTCTGCGCGTCGGTGCGCATGCGCCGCGCGCACCCGGTTCTTCGGTCGCGACGGCGGGGGCACCCGGCGCGCATCGCTTTCCCAAAGCCCTCAGGCTCAAGGTCCGTGTAGGTGACAATTCTGCCGCGCGGCGGGGGTGCGGGAGGCGGGGCCTCGCCGCCGAGCGCACCGCCGCACCGTCTGCGACTGGTCGGTTACAGGGCGCAGAGGGCCCACGGGGTGTCACGTATGCGCAGCAGCGGGGGAGAGTGTGCCTGTGCGCTCCTTTCGCGGCACCAGAGCCGCATGGGCCCCCGCCGGCCGCGCTGGCTAGCCTGATCCCACACTCCGCGCGTTGGGGCCACCTCGCACCGCGGCGTGGGGGCACCACAGCCTGATCCGGGGGCGAGTTCCCTCGTTTGCCCTGTTTCACGTGAAACAAGCAGCCAAGTTGGCTCGGTGACTCGGTCGCGGGCCGAGGTGTCACTCCCTCGGGTGCCCATGCGTGCGGCATTGGGGTCAGTGCGGCGGCACCTTCCCGGAGCTCGGGTCGACCCCGGCTGAACGCTGCGAGTCGCACGCGTATCGCCGGATCAGATGTTTCACGTGAAACCGCGGACTTGCACACCTCTGAGGAGGACGGGGGAGTGTGGAGCGAGTAGGGGAAGCGGCGGTGCAGCATGCCGCAGCCACTGCACGGCGCGCGAGGGGTCGCTACGGAATGATGCAGGCAACGAGCTCTGGGCTACGAGACGCGAAACCGCGCAAATCGGTACGTTTCACGTGAAACACCGCTCCGCATTTCACGGGTTCGGCCGTCAAGGGGTCGTGCGTACAGGCGGGTCGGGTGTTGGCGCGCGACGTGGCGGCGACTCGAAACGACCGGCGTGATGCCGACCCCCGATCAGGTGCTGTGCCCCATCTCACTGCCGTTTCACGTGAAACATACCCCCCACGGCGGCAAAGGGCACCGAAGGATGTGGGGGAATGGGGGTTCCATCGTGGATTACCGGCGTGCACCGGGTCATTGCTCCGTTTCACGTGAAACAAGCACGACGACCCATCTTGTGGAGAGGTCTCTCCGCGTCCCCCGGCCGCACACGGTGTGACTATTGCGGTGTCCAGCTCGGCCACCGCGGACGACAGGGCACGCAACTGTGTGCACTCGGGGTTATCTGTGGGCCTTTTCGGTTGCACCAGCGTCGCTGTGGTGCGCGCGCAGCAGGCCCAACGCGCCACCGCGTGCGCGAAGTCCTCCGCGGCGGACGCTGCGCGCAGCCAAAATGAACCTCACGCGGCCGCAGTTGCCGCAGTCTCGGCACGCGCGGCCGAGCGGTCGTCCGGACGCTGATCCCGGGGCCTCGGCCAGGGAGGGCGCCCAGGTTGCCGCGACGCGCGCGCTTGCAAAGGGGGGGGGCGCATCGACGATCTACCGCCGGCGCACCCCATTCCGTACGACGAGGCTGGCCTCCGGGCCGGCCACGCCGACCCCGAATGCGTGTCGCACCGGGACGTCGAGGCGCCGCCAGGCCGAAGGCTCCGGAAGCGGGTGCGATGCGGGTCTTGTCTGCCCGGCGTTCCCCTGGTGCACCACGGATTGTGTGGCGGGGTGGTGCGGCCTCCGGGGGACCGCGTGAGATGTCGTCGCCGCGGCCCAAGACGGGTGACCAGGTCGCCGTACACGCCCCGCGACCGTAACCGGGCGCTCCACAACCGCGGGCGGGGGAGGCTTACCGCTCGTCGCAACGTCGGGATGCCACCTCCTGCGTCGTAACAATCCTTCGGCACACGCCCCCAGCCCGCGGGGGGCCGGAATGCGGACGTGTTTCACGTGAAACGCCCACCCCGGAGTGTGATTGTGCCCGCGCTGGGCGGTGCGGGGGACGGGAGTGGGGGCGGGGTCGCGTAGGGTTGAACAGGTGTCTCGTCGAGCGAAAACGGAAGGATGTTTCACGTGAAACAACCCGAGGATGGAGCCGGACCGGCATCCTTCAGCCTCGACGACGCACCGCTGGCGCGGGAATTGGCGGACCTCACCGCACGCCGCCGCGCGCTCGACGTCGTCGACGTGCGATTGACCGGAGAAACCCGCGTCTTCACCGTTTCCAACCAAAAGGGTGGGGTCGGCAAGACCACGACGGCAGTCAACGTCGCCGCCGCTCTCGCCGCTCTCGGCGCACGTGTGCTCGTCATCGACCTGGACCCGCAGGGAAACGCGTCCACGGCGCTGGGGATCCCCCACACGGCCGACATCCCGAGCGTTTACGACGTTCTGATCGACGACTTCCCGCTCGCCGACATCGTGCAGCAGAGCCCGGAGTCACCGAATCTCTTCTGTGCGCCCAGCACGATCCACCTCGCCGGCGCTGAAATCGAACTGGTGTCCCAGGTGGCACGCGAGCACCGGCTCAAGACCGCCCTCGAGGACTACCTGCGCGATCTGCAGCCGCGCCTCGACTTCGTCATCATCGACTGCCCGCCCTCCCTCGGGCTGCTGACGATCAATGCGTTCACGGCGGCCGACGAGGTGATGATCCCGATCCAATGCGAGTACTACGCACTGGAGGGGCTCAGCCAGCTGCTCGGGAGTGTGCGGATGATCCAGAAGCACCTCAACCCGCAGCTGCACGTCTCGACGATCCTGCTGACCATGTACGACGGCCGCACCCGCCTCGCCCAACAGGTCGCCGAAGAGGTGCGCTCGCACTTCGCCGAGCAGGTTCTGCGCACGGTCATCCCACGCTCGGTGCGCGTGTCCGAGGCTCCGAGCTTCGGACAGACCGTCATCGCGTATGACGGACACTCAGCCGGCGCGGTGGCTTACAAGGAAGCAGCGGTGGAGATCATCCAGCGCGGCACGACACACAAAGAAGAAGGAAAACCCTGATGGCGAAGAGAACTGGTCTCGGTCGAGGCATTGGGGCGCTCATTCCGACGTCGGAGCCGTCGGAGGCGCGTCCCGTCGACGTGTTCTTCCCCGGCGCCTCACGGAAGGCCGCCGAGGCTGAGGCCGCAGCCGTGGCCGCGTCCGCCGCGGCAACCGAGGAGACGTCCACGACGGATGCCGCCGTCGCCGCGCAGCCCGCGGCGTCAGAAGACACCTCGCTTACGGACGCGACGGACGCGCCTGAGGCCGACGCCCCTGACGCGCCGGCGCCCGACCCGGACGCCCCCGAGCTCGTCGCCATCCCGGGCACCCGCCTGATCCAGGTCGACCCCAACGACATCGTCCCGAACCCGCGCCAGCCGCGCACGCACTTCGACTCCGACGATCTCGCGGAGCTCGTGCACAGCGTGCGGGAGTTCGGTGTGCTGCAGCCGGTCGTCGTGCGCACCAACGCCGACGGCAAGTACGAGCTCATCATGGGGGAGCGGCGCACGCGCGCATCGCGTGAAGCGGGACTCACCTCGATCCCCGCGATTGTGCGCGACACCGAGGACGAGCACCTGCTGCGTGACGCGCTGCTCGAGAACCTGCACCGCTCGGAGCTGAACCCGCTCGAAGAGGCATCCGCCTACCAGCAGCTGCTCGAGGACTTCGGCATCACGCAAGAAGAGCTCGCCACACGCATCGGCCGGTCCCGGCCGCAGATCAGCAACACCATCCGCCTGCTGAAGCTGCCGATTCCGGTGCAGCACCGGGTTGCCGCGGGCGTCTTGAGTGCCGGGCACGCCCGCGCCGTCCTGTCACTCGAAGACCCCGAGGCGATGCAGCGGCTCGCCGACAAGATCGTCAACGAGGACCTCTCGGTGCGCGCCGCCGAGGCTGCGGCGAAGGCGACGGATGCCGGCACGGCGCGCCGTGCGCTCCCGAAGGCCGGCGCGCGACGTGCCCACCTCGATGAGGTCGCCGAGCGGCTGGGCGATCGACTGAACACCAAGGTGAAGATCAACATCGGCGCGAGAAAAGGCCAGGTCATCATCGATTTCGCGACGATCCAGGACCTCAACCGCATTCTCGAGGAGATCGGCGAGACCGAGTTCGGCGCCCGCTGACCCGGGCATCGGCGGGCCGACGTAGGCTGGATGAATGACAGCCGCCGAGTCCCACGCCCCCCGCCGGGCGAGTCTCGAACTGCTGCGCGCCGAGGCCGGCGACGAGCTGTCGGTGCTGGTGCACGAGCGTCTGCGTGCGGGCGAGGATCCTTGGGAGTTCATGGAGGACCTGCCGAGCGTCGATGAGCTCGTGGTGCTGCTGCTGCGCGCCGACAACATCGCCGCCGACGGCGGTGCGCGGCCCACCGAGGCCCGCAACTACCGCGTGCTGCGACAGATCGCCCTCGACTACCCGGAGCTCACCAGCGCGGTCTGGCGCCTTCTCGGCTCCGAGCCGCACCGTCGGTGGGATGCCGCGGTGCGCGCAGACGCCTCCTGAGGCGCCCCAGGCACGCGAAAGGCCCGACCAGACGTGTCTGGACCGGGCCTCGTGCGTAAGGGCGTCTCAGCCGATGTAGGCGGCGAGATCCTGCTCGAGGGCGAACTTCGGCTTGGCGCCGATGATCGTCTTCTCGACCTCGCCCTTGCGGAACACCTTCATCGCCGGGATCGACGTGATCTGGTACTTCATCGCAAGATCCGGGTTCTCGTCGACGTTGAGCTTGAGAATGGTGATCTTGCCGGGGTGCTCGGACTGGATCTCGTCGAGGATCGGCGAGACCATGCGGCACGGGCCGCACCATTCCGCCCAGAAGTCGACGAGCACGGGGCCGTCGGCGTCGAGGACGTCCTGCTGCCAGTTGCTCGAGGTGGTGGCCTTGGCTGTCATGATGCTCTCCTTGGGAAGTCTGTCAGTAGGGGGAACGTCGAGGCGTGGGGGATTGTTCCTCAGGCGCCGACCGTGGCGGCATCCGGCAGGCCGTCGATCTGCGCGACGTCGCTCTCGGGCAGCGACGCCTCGCCGCGGGCCGCGAGGTAGTGTTCCACGTCGAGGGCGGCCACCGTGCCGCTGGCGGCCGCGGTGACGGCCTGACGGTAGGTCGGGTCGATCACGTCGCCGGCGGCGAAGACGCCCGGCACCGAGGTGCGCGAGGTGCGGCCGTCGACCCAGATGGTGCCCTCTGCGGTCAGGTCCAGCATGTCGTGCACGAGGTGCGTGCGCGGGTCGTTGCCGATCGCGACGAACAGTCCGTCCAGCGGCAGCTCGCGGGTGGTGCCGTCGGTGGTGGAGCGCAGCACGACGCCGGTCACGGCCTCGTCGCCCAGGATGTCGGCGACCTCGCTGTTCCAGATGAACTCGATCTTCTCGTTCGCGAAGGCACGCTCCTGCATGATCTTCGACGCCCGCAGTGTGTCCTTGCGGTGGATGATGTAGACCTTCGAGGCGAACTTCGTGAGGAACGTCGCCTCTTCCATGGCCGAGTCGCCGCCGCCGACGACGGCGATCGTGCGCTCACGGAAGAAGAAGCCGTCGCATGTGGCGCACCACGACACGCCGCGGCCCGACAGGCGCTCCTCGCCGGGGACGCCCAGCTTGCGGTACGCCGACCCGGTGGCGTAGATCACGGAGTACGCCTGGTGCACCTCGCCGTTGCCGAGTGTCACGGTCTTGACGTCGCCGTCGAGGTCGAGCGACACGACGTCCTGATAGAGCACCTCGGCGCCGAAGCGCTCGGCCTGCTCCTGCATCCTCGTCATGAGGTCCGGACCCATAATGGCCTCGGGGAAGCCGGGGAAGTTCTCGACCTCGGTGGTGTTCATCAGCTCTCCGCCGACTTCGACGGAGCTCGCGATGACCAGCGGCTCGAGGTTGGCGCGGGCCGCGTAGATGGCGGCGGTGTAGCCGGCGGGACCCGATCCGATGATGATGACCTGACGCACGTGTGCTGCTCCTTCGACGGCGGACAGGATTGCCCGCTCATGTCTTCAACACATGCTAACCGCGGGGCATTCCAGCCGCCCCCGGCGCACCGCGCGCGGCCGACTCAGCGCCTGCCGGGCAGCACCCGACGCACCAGGCCCAGGGCGACCTGCAGCTCGGGGGCACGCAGCAGCGCCAGCATTCCGACGTAGACCAGGGCGACGACGGCGCCGATGAGCATGGTGCCGAGAGCCCCCTGCAGCTTGTCGGCCAGCATCCAGCTGTCCTGCGCGCCGACGGCGAAGTAGATCAGCCATCCGGCCGCTCCCGCGGGGAGGGCCGCCAGCATGAACCGGCCGAGCGCGGGCACCCAGCGCCCCGCCTCGAGGCGCCCGATCTTGCGCCGCAGCATGACCGCCGCGATCACGAGAGCGACCGTGAGAGCGATCGACTGACCGAGCGCGACGCCCGCCGCCGTGAGCCCTGCGGGAAGTGTGGATGCCAGCAGCGCCGTGAGGGCGACGATGACGGCCTGCGCGAGCGAGAAAACGAAGGGCGTGCGGGTGTCGCCGAGCGCGTAGAACGAGCGCTGGATGGTGAACAGCACGGCGATGGGGATGAGCCCCACGAGATACCCGCCGAGCACGAGCGCGCCCTCGACGGCGGTGGGTGCGTCGTTGGTGAAGATGCGGGAGACGGGGACGGCGGCGGCGGCCAGCGCGACCGTGGCGCCGACGATCAGCACGCCGATCGAGCGGATGCTGGTGTCGATGTCCCGGCGCATGTCACCGATCCGCCCGTCGGCGGCGTGCTCGCTGAGCTGGGTGAAGTAGGGGATGCCGATCGACAGCACGATGATCGAGTACGGCAGCATGAAGATGAGGTTCGCGTTGCCGGTGACCATGTTCGCCGCGGCGGCCTCGCGGGAGGCGTCCGACAGCACGTTGGACTGCACGATCGCGCTCAGCTGGGCGACGAGCACCATGAGGAACGTCCAGCTCGCCAGGCGTCCGATGACGCCGAGCCCCATGCCGCGCCAGTGGAAGTCGGGGCGCAGGTGCAGACCCGTGCGGCGCCAGAAGACCAGCAGCAGCACGGCCTGCAGCACGATGCCGAGCGTCGCGGTGCCCGCGATCAGCGCGACCATCCCGGCATCCCAGCCCTCGATGGTGGAGTGCGTGCCGTAGATCACGATGAAGGCGCCGAAGCCGATGATCGACACGACGTTGTTGATGACGGGCGTCCAGGTGTACGGGCCGAACACGCGGCGTGCGTTGAGCGTCTCGCCCAGCAGCGCGTAGAGGCCGTAGAAGAAGATCTGCGGCAGGCACCAGTACGCGAAGACGGTCGCGAGGGCGTGCTGCTGTGGGGAGAACCCACCACCGTAGAGCGAGACCAGAAGCGGCGCGCACGCGACGGCGATGACCGTGATCGCGAGCAGCACCACCGATCCCAGCGTGATGAGCTTCGAGATGAAGGCCTCGCCGCCGTCGTCGCTGCGGCCGGCGGCGACGATCTGCGGCACGATGACGCCGGTGAGGATGCCCATCGACACGATGAGGAAGATCGCGTTGGGCAGCTGGTTGGCCACGACGAACGCGTCGCCGGCCATCGCGGTGCCGATCGCCGTGACCAGCACGATGGAGCGCAGCAGCCCCGTCACCCTCGAGACGAGGGTGCCCGCGCCGATCATGACACTTGCCCGGCCGATGCTCATCGTTCTCCGTCCTCGGCGCCTGCGGCATCTGCGGTGGCCCGTCTGCGCCGGCGCACCGTGCGGAAGAGCCCGATGACGAGAAGGCCGCCCACGACCGTCACGAGGGCTCCGACCCCGATCACCTCCCAGTCGGCACGCACCATGACGGTCGCGACCTGGGGAGAGCCCACGGGGATGCCGGTGGGGGAGAGCAGCTCGAACCGGATGTCGACCTCGCCGTTGCCGACGTGCGCCTCGACGGGGATCTCCACCCGGGTGTTGCTGTCGGGCTCGGCTCGCACCGTGGACTCCTCCTGCACCAGCAGTCGGGGTGCGCTGGGCTGGGCGATGAGCACCACATCGACCGGCCAGGGCAGGCTGTTGCGCACCCAGATGCGCAGCGGCACGTTCTGGCCCACCAGGTTGATGTCGCTGAGCTGGGGGACGCTGACCGCATTGAGAGTCGCCGCGGTCGCTTCCACGTGCTCGGCGAGGGTCGCCTGCCAGGTCTCGGGGTGCGGAAGCCAGCCGCCGCCCAGCAGCTGCAGCATGCTCGCGCGCTCGGGGCCTGTGATGAGGGTCGGGTCCTCGAGGATGGTGGCGAAGTCGGTGAGCGCAGCCTCGCCTTCCAGAAGCTCGGTGACCGCGGCCGTGCGGGCTTCGTCGGGTTCGCTCTCGGCGACGGTGACGGCGACGGGCTCCGCGGCGACGAGTGCGTCAAGGCCGACCGGAGTGGCGCCCGGCGCATTGGCCACCGTCGACAGCGCCATGGTGAGGCCGAAGCTCGAACGGCCATCGAGCCTGTCGACCGTGACGGCGATCGGGCGGCCGCCGCTCTCGCGCACCGCGAAGGCGAGGTGAGCCGTGACTTCGGTCAGTGCCGCGCCGCGCAGCGAGCTCTCGTCGATCGCCGAGGCGTCGCGGAGCGCCGCTGAGACGGCCGAATCGTAGACGAGCACCGAGGCCTCACCCGCGACGGCCCTGGCGGCGACCGTGGCGTCGCCGGCGCCCGCGGTGGTCGTGCCGGAGGGGATGAGTGTGAGCGCGGCATCCTCACCGCTACCCAGACCGCCGAGAGTGGCGGCCGTCGCCGGCCCCGCGGTGCCGGTGAAGGGCCAGTACACCGCCCCGCGCGTGGCTTCGACCGAGACCAGCTCGTCCAGCGTCGGGTAGACCGGTTGCCCCGGCGGGGTGGTCGGGGTGGGCGTCGGTGTGGGCGACGGGGTGACCTGTTGTGCGGGTTCGTCGGTGTCCGCCCCCGCAGGCGCCGGCGTCGATGTGGGGGTCGTCGTCGGAGTGGGCGTCGGGACCGGGGTCGCCGCCGGGTCGGGCACGAAGTCCGCGGCATTCAGGTACGGCTGCAGCGAGGTGGGCTGCAGCGGCGCGGGCAGGCCCGCGTCGAGCTGGGCTGCGACGTCGGCGTCGCCGAACTGCAGGGCGAAGCGGTCGTTGGGCAGAGCCTCCAGCTGCGCCAGCCACGCGGTGGCCGAGGGAGGCGCGGCGCTGCCGAGCGCTCGGACGGCCGCGAGGACAGCGGGGTCCACGGCGAGGATCGCGGTGGTGCCGGCGACGGCGTCAAGCTGTGCGGTGAGCTCGCCGTCCGGGGCGGTGAGAGCGGTGAGCTCATCCGAAGAGAGCAGGCCGTCGCTCGCGGGCGGCGCGGTGATGGGAACGATGACGCCCACGCCGGCGCCGCCGGCGCCGTCGTCGGGCACGGTCATCACGCTCGTGGACATGAGGGTGCCCGACGCGTTCGTGGCCGTTGCGCGCAGCGGGTACACCCCAGGCGCGCGGCCCGCCAGCTGCGGGTCATCGGGGGGGAGCATCAGGCCGGTCACGCCGCGCTCGCCGGCCTCCACGGCGTCGGCGACGGCGACGGCCACCACAGCCAGGTCGCCCGCGGTGCCGTCACCTGCCAGCCACGAGCTCAGCGCGGCGCGGTCGCCCAGCGGTGCCGCGCCCAGCTCCAGCACCACTTCGGCGGCGGGGGAGTTCAGCGACGTGTCGTTGGACAGTGTCACCGACACCGCGAGAGCGTCCCCGGGCCGCACGATTCCATTGCCCACCGGCGACAGGGTCATCTCGAGCGCTGCGTCGGTGTCGGTCTCGTCGCTTTCGGGCGTGGCTGCTGCAGCGGCGCTGGTTGCGGCGGTTGCGGTGGCGGCTGCGGCGCTGGACCATGCCGGTGCGAGCATGAGCACGACCATCAGCGCGGTCAGCAGCGCGAGGCGCCAGGGGCGGCGCGGTGCGGCGGGGATGTCGGTCATGGCGGGTTTCGGCTCGGGTGCGATTCATGACCGCACGATCAGCCGATTCTAGGCCGGGCGGCCTTTGAGCTTCCCGAACGGCGGGGCGATCCGCCCGAAGCGGGGTTGAATGGAAGGATGCCGACGCCTCCCGATCCCGCCCTCTGCCGCGCTCTCGCGGACGACCTGCGGGCCGCCGCCTTTTCTGCCGACGGTCTGCGCGACGCGTGGGGCGAGGCGGCCGACGGGGCGATCGCGCGGGGGCTGCGCCTGCCCGCCGAGCGGGCTCTGACCGGCCGGTCCGACCCTCTCGCGGTGCTCGCCCGGCTGCTCGTGCTGGGCCTGCGGCAGCCTGTAGCAGTCGTGGACGCCGCCCTGCCGCTGACGGGTGCGGCGGGACTGATCGCCCTGGAGCTGGCGACGGCCTCGGGCGACACGATCGTGCCGCGCGCGGTCATCCGCCCGCAGGAGTTCTCCGATGACGCCGGTGACGTGCAGTGGTGGGTCGCGAGCGACCTCGACGAGGCGGCGCTGGGTGGGCCCCTGCCCGAAGACCATGTGCTGGGCGTCGGCGGCGCATCACTGACGCTTGCCGGCCTGCAGCTGCCCGGTCGGGTGGGTCGCGTGCTCGACATCGGTACCGGATGTGGCATCCAGGCGCTGCGCGCGCGGCGCGACGCCGACCTCGTGGTCGCGACGGACGTGTCGGAGCGGGCGCTGCACTTCACGCGCCTCAACGCCCTGCTGAATGGCGTCGACGGCATCGAGGTGCGGCGGGGGAGCCTGTTCGAGCCGGTCACGGGCGAGCAGTTCGAACGGGTCGTCTCGAACCCGCCGTTCGTCATCACGCCCCGCGCGGCGGGGGTGCCGGCGTACGAGTACCGCGACGGCGGGCTCGTGGGCGACGCGCTCGTGGCGCAGGTCGTCAGCGGCGTGGGTGGTCACCTTGCTCCCGGTGGAGTCGCGCAGCTGCTGGGCAACTGGGAGTATCGCGCCGGCGAGGACGGACTCGATCGGGTGCGCCAGTGGGTGGCGGCATCCGATATTCCTCTGGACGCATGGGTGGTCGAGCGAGAGGTTCTCGACCCGCTCGCATATGCCGAGCTGTGGATCCGCGACGGCGGCACGGAGCCCGGTTCGCCGGAGTCGACTCGACTGCTGGCGGCCTGGCTCGACGACTTCGCCGAGCGCGGGGTCACCGGCATCGGGTTCGGATACGTGCTGCTGCACCGTTCGCAGGGGTCGGTGCCCACGCTCGCCCGCTACGAGCGGGTGACGCAGCCGGTCGGCGAGGCCCTGGGCCCGCACCTGGCGGCGTCGCTCGCTGCGCACCAGCGGCTTGCCGACATGGACGACGCTGCGCTCGCGGCGAGCGTGCTGGAGGTGGCTCCCGACGTCACCGAGGCGCGGCACCACCTGCCCGGCGCCGAGGACCCCAGCGTCATCGAGTTGCGTCAGGGCGGAGGCTTCGCGCGCACCCTCGAGGTCGACCCCGCGCTGGCCGGCCTGGTCGGGGCATGCGACGGCGACCTGCCGGTCGGGGTACTGATCGACGCGATCGCACAGCTGCTCGAGGTGGATGCCGCCGAGTTGCGCGCGGACCTTCTCCCTCGCGTACGTGAGTTGCTGTTCACACAGTTCCTGCGGTTCGCTGGGCAGTCGCCGACAGGGGCGCGCAGGAGCGCTCGGTAGGCTCGAACCCATGCTCAACATGGCCGAGGGCCTCGCCCGCATCGGCGCGCTCGCCGCGTCGCCGGTCGTCGACGCCCTGGCGCGCGCGTTCGCCGAGGCCGGCTTCGAGCTCGCCCTCGTCGGCGGCCCGGTGCGCGACGCGCTGCTGGGCCGGCCGACGAACGACCTGGATTTCACGACCAACGCGCGGCCCGACGACATCCTGCGGATCGTGAAGCCGATCTCCTCTGCGCAGTGGGACATCGGCCGCGACTTCGGCACCATCGGCGCCCGCGTCCGCGGCGAGCAGGTGGAGATCACCACCTACCGCGCCGACGAGTACGACGGCGCCACGCGCAAGCCGGTCGTCGCGTTCGGCGACGACCTCGAGGGCGACCTCGCGCGACGCGACTTCACCGTCAACGCGATGGCGCTGCGCCTTCCCGGCCCCGCCCTGGTCGACCCGACCGGAGGCGTCGAGGACCTCGTCGCCGGCATCCTCCGCACCCCTGTCGACCCGGCCGTCAGCTTCGGCGATGACCCGCTGCGCATGCTGCGCGCCGCCCGCTTCAGCGCCCAGTTGGGTTTCGACGTCGATCCCGCGACCGTCGCCGCGATGACCGAGCGCGCCGAGACGCTCTCGATCGTGAGCCCCGAGCGCATCCAGGGCGAGCTCGTGAAGCTGCTGCAGGCCGATGACCCGGCGCGCGGCATCCGCCTGCTCGTCGACACCGGCCTGATGGCGAAGTTCCTGCCCGAGGTGCCGGCGCTGCGCCTCGAGGTCGACGAGCACCACCACCACAAGGATGTCTACGAGCACTCGTTGACGGTGGTGCGCCAGGCGATCCAGCTCGAACGGGAGCGCACTCCGGATGGCGCGCCCGACGTCCGCCTGCGGCTCGCCGCCCTGCTTCACGACATCGGCAAGCCCGCCACGCGGCGGCTCGAGGACGGCGGCGGGGTGACCTTCCACCACCACGACGTCAAGGGCGCGCGGCTGGCC
>NZ_JANJFJ010000341.1:0-4778 GCF_024626565.1 Microbacterium sp. zg.Y909 | reverse complement strand
ATCCGCAACCACCCGCCCGACCGCGACCGCGACGTCACCGTCGACACCGACACCGGCGCGATCCGGGTCGTCACGTCGGCCGTCGACAACCGCGTCGGCATCCGCGCCGCCTGGTCGCATCCGGGCACGCGCCTCGCCTTCTGGTCGCATTTCACGACGCCCTTCGCCGGGTCTGCGTTCGTCATGCTGTGGGGCTTCCCCTTCCTCACCGCGGGGGAAGGCCTGTCACAGGGACAGGCGGCGCTCGTGACGACCGTGTACGTGCTGGCCGGCATCCTGATCGGGCCGGTCATGGGGTCGCTGTCGAGCCGGGTGCCGACGCTCCGCTCCCGGGCGCTGGTGCTGCCCTCCATCGCGGTGCAAGCCGTGGCCTGGCTGATCGTCATCGCCCAGCCCGGACCCGCTCCGCTGTGGATGCTGCTCGGTCTCGCCGTCGCCCTGGCGATGGGCGGGCCGGCGTCGATGGTGGCCTTCGACCACGCCCGCACCCACAACCCGTCGCACCGCCTCAGCACGGCGACCGGAATCACCAACTCCGGCGGGTTCCTCGCGGGCCTCATCGCGGTGTTCCTGATCGGGGTCGCCCTGGACCTGCAGGGGGCGGGCACTCCCGAGACCTACACGCTGGATGCCTTCCGGCTCGCCTTCCTCACGCAGGTGCCGCTGTGGGTGGTCGGGTCGATCTTCATCGCCGTGGAGCGAAAGCGCACCCGCATCCACATCGGGCTGGACAGCCCGCGCGCCCCGCGCCGGCGCGGGCGTCAGGCCACGCGCGGCGCGTAGCGACCGGACTTCTCCGCACGGGCGCGGGCCTTGGCCGCTTCGTCCTCACGATTCTTCGGCGGCGCCACCGCGACCAGGTCTGCCAGCAGATGCCGCGTCGCGTGCTCCACGTCTGCGACGGCACGCTCGAAGGCCTGCTGATTCGCCTTGGACGGGTTGGTGGTGCCGGCGATCTTGCGCACGTACTGCAGCGCGGCGGCATGAACCTCGTCGTCGGTGGCGGCTGGTTCGAAGTTGTGCAGGGTGTGGATGTTGCGACACATGCGGTCACCGTACGCTCAGGATGCCGGTGCTTCCAGCCCCTACTGTCGGAACGTGGAAGAACCGGCACCGAACGAACCCGACGGCACTGTGACCGTGTTCACCCACGACGGCGCGCAGCTGGTGGTCGAGGCCACCGGCGTGGGCGCGCGGACGTTCCTCCTCGTGCACGGCATCGGCATGGGCCGCGGCGCCTTCGGCGATCTCATCGAGCACCTCGAGCCGCACGGTCGGGTGCTGGCACTGGACCTGCCGGGATTCGGTGCGGCCGAGGAGCCGCCCCGCGTGCCGTCGATCGAGCGGCTGGCCGACCTCGTCGCGGCGTACCTGCGTCAGCACGAGCCGGCCGAGCGGGAACTCGTCGCCGTCGGACACTCGATGGGCACGCAGGTCGTCACGGAGCTCGCCGTGCGGCATCCTGCGCTGGTCGACCGCATCGTGCTGGTCGCCCCGACGGTGGATGCCGCCGCCCGAGGCGCCTTGCCCCAGCTCGGCCGCCTGGCTCTGGATCTCTTCATCGAGAGCCCCAAAGTGGTCTTTCTCGGCGCCCGCGAGTACGTGCGAGCGGGACCGCGCCTGCGGCGCAAGACCCGGGCGATGCTCACGCACCGCCCGGAGCTGTCCTACCCCAAAGTCACGGTCCCGGCGCTCGTCATCCGCGGCGAGAACGACGTCGTGTGCCCCCGCGCGTGGTGCGCGCGGGTCGCGGCCGCCCTGCGCACGCGCGTGGTGGAGATCCCCGGGCACGGGCACGAGACGATGATCCGCGACGCCGCCCCGGCCGCCCGTGCGATCCTCGCCGAGCTCGGAGTTCAGCCCGTCGAGACCTGACGCGCCAGCTCTGAGATCTCTTCGTCGGGCAGGTGGATGCCGGACTGCTCGAGGCGCTGGCGCAGCACCTCGACGATGCGCTCGTGCGGCTCGATGGACACATCCGAGCGCGTCTGCGCGACGATCCCCGCGACCTTGTCGACCTCGGGCGCGTTGTTCTGCGCCATCGCCGGGAGTCGCTGCTCCTGCTCGCCGGAAAGGTCGGCCTGCTGCGTCTCGCTGACGGTGAGCGTGCCGCGGTTCTCGTCCTGACCGTAGTGCTCGCTGCCGTCGTCGGTCACGCCGATGCCGACCGCCTCGTGGGTCGGCTCGGGCGCGGGGGCCGCGGAGCCGTCGACAGGAGCGGGCACGCCGTCCGGCCCGTCGCCGGCCTGCGTGGCGGGGTCCACCGCGTCGGGGCTGTCCGCCGCCGTCTCGCGGAGGGCTGCCTCGTCGACGCCGCCCTTGTCGGGCAGATTGTCACCGGTGCTGTCGAACTCGTTCTCGCGCTCGGTCATGATTCCTCAATTCCCAGGTCGGGGTCGGCTCCTCGGGACGGTGCGGGCGACTCCACGTCGCCGACGTCCACGGGCGCATCGGACAGATCGGGCGATCCCACCGAATCGGCGTTGCGTTCCCGCGCCTCGATGTCATCGATGCCTTCCCAGCCCCCCGGCGGGTCGGCGTTGATCACTCCCTCGGGCAGCTCCTGGTCCGCGTGGTCGGTCATGGTGCGCTCCTCTCGTCGCTCCCCACTCTGACCTCCACCCGGCCCGGGCGCACGGGGTTGACGGATGCACGCGCCCCGCGTAGGGCGGCGGCGTCAGACCGTGCGGGCGGTGCGCAGGATGCCGCGGTGCTCGGGATGCCCCTCGAACCAGTCGGCGACGTACCAGCAGGTGGGGATCACGGTGCGGTCACCGCGGGACTCGAGCTCGGCGACGGCGCGCGACACCACCTCTGCCGCATAGCCGTGGCCGCGGTGGGTGGGCACCGTGTAGGCGCGGGTCATCGCGACCGTGCGCCCGTCGTCGCGGTAATCCAGCACGCTGACGAGGTCATCGCCGCGCAGCAGCGCCCAACGGGAGGCATCCACCTGTTTCTCGAAGCGCAGGTCCTTCATGCCGCCAGGCTACGCCTCGCGTGGGACAGCGGGGCCGCAGAACCGCGGCGCGGGGCACGGACCGCCGACGGTGCCATCGCAGTCGTCGATGTTCGCCCCGACGGCTGAGCACTCTGTCATATTTCGTCATCCGGCGGCCGGGATCACTGAGCGGTTTGACGCATTCCGACTACGTAGGTCATAATCGGCCACATGACTGACAACGCACGCTCTCTGTCCGCCTGGGAGGCGAACGGGACTGCCGGCATGATTATGCCCGGCCGCGCTGTCATGTGTTGCCGAATGTGTCGCTGACACGATGACCCCCGCCGGGTTTCTGTCGCACCTCTGATCTGAGCGACGCGACCGAGCCCCCGAGCACCGCGCTGAGCGCCCACCCCCGCGCCACTCGCTGCTTCGACACACGGCCCGCCTCCGGGCTCCGCAACGCACACCCGAACCCGCTCCAGGCGCACCGCCCGGGTTCCACCCGCTAGGACCTCACTCCCATGTCGAACATCGCCCTGCTGGACCGCCCGACCACCTCCCGCCACCTTCGCGCCGTCGAGGACGTCGCCCCGGCGACCGCTCCCCCGGCCGCCGTGACCGCTGCGCCGCCCGCGGCCCGGCCCGTCCCCGCCGGCACCGCGCCGCGCGGATTCGCCCTCTACGTCGGCATCGACGAGGTCAAGGCGGCACAGGACGGCGTATCGCTGTCTGCCCTCGTGGCTGCCCTGCGGCGCACGCTGGGCGAGCTGGCACCGCACGCCGAGACCTACGCCACCGTCGCCCTCGCCCCCGCCGGTGCGGGTGGCCGCGACGTCGACGTCGTGCGGCTGGCGCTTCACGAACCCAGCGCAGTCGCCCGCACCCAGCAGGACGAGCCCGACGAAGACGCGGCCCCCGGCGGCGTGACCGTCGACATCTCTCGCAAGCGCGTGCTGATCGACGGCGCGTCGGCGGCGTTCACCTTCAAAGAGTTCGAGCTGCTGCAGTACCTGGTGCTGCGGGAGGGCCGCACGATCGAGCGCGCCGAGCTCGTCTCGTCGCTCTGGCAGGGCACGGGCGAAGACGAGACACCCGGCGAGCGCACCATCGACGTGCACGTCCGACGCCTGCGCGCGAAGCTCGGCCGCTACGAGGACATCGTCCGCACGGTGCGGGGAGTCGGGTACCGGTTCGACCGGCACGCCGACGTCGTGATCCGCTACGGCCACGGCAGCCCCTCCCCCGACCGCTTCTGACCGCAGCGCGCGGCATCGCGCTCGCTTCACCTGTCGCGTGTTGTCGCTTCGGCGACGTGGAACCCGCAGCACGCGTCAGGCGAGAAGATGCCAGCCTCACGATCGCCTTGATGTAAAGGGTACTTGTCTGTAAAGTACCCTTTACATGGAAGCGACGACACGGGACGCTTCGTCCGGTGGAGAGGTGGATGACATGGATGGCAGCACGACGACGAAGAGCCGTTGGGGGCGCGCGCGTTTCGGCGGAGGTTCCGCGACACTGTGGGGCACGTCGCTGATGATCGGCGTGGTCGTCTCGGCCTGCGCGGGCGGGCTCTTCGTGGCGCTGAATCCCGATGAACGAGCCGGGCTCGCTTTCGCGGTCGTCATGGCGGGGACCTTGCCCGCCGCGGCCGCACTGGGCTGGGGACTGCTCGTGGACCGCTCGACGATTGCGGGAGCAGTCGCGAAACCGGACGATTCCATCGAATCCGATTGGTATCAGAAGGCGGCCGGCGGCGCCTTCCATGATGTCCTCCTCGTCGGCGGGCTCGGCGCAGCGGCATTCTCATTCGCACGGATCGAGGCATCCGTCGGCG